>CAZQSR010000207.1:0-3735 GCA_964596145.1 uncultured Ignavibacteriaceae bacterium | reverse complement strand
AATGAGGAAAATTTCAAGAATCAAAGCTTAATATCAAGCCATGAAACAACAATGGGAAATGAAACTGGGCTGGGTTATTTATTCCGTTCAGCAATATTTGTCATACAGTCGGTCGGGGATTATCTTCTATTGATATTTTTATTGAAATTTCAAAAGACTTCACACAAAAATAAAAGGATCGTTTTTACTGCTAAAAACTTTTGCACGGAAACAGGAGGGTGCCTTGAAGACCGTGTTGTAAGGCCACTATTTACAGAAAACATAATATTCATCAACCAGTCAAAGGTAATAAGGTTAAATAAAATCAATGATCAGAAAGTTTATAATCTTGGCGGATTGGTAAAACTGATAAGCCGTCTGCGTTATAAAAAACAGTCAAGCCTTATGCGGCTGTTTTGTGCTTATCGCTCAGTTAATGACTCTATTATTCGTCTGGTATATGGTATGGAGTTGTATATGCTGTGGTTTTATGACCTTAACAGTCTCGCACTAGCATTTTCCAAGCACAGGGAAAATATTAGGTTAATTGAGGTGCAGCATGGTAGCATAATAAACTATCCACCTTATATTGAACCAGCCCCTGTCAGGATTGCTGATGTCTTTTATGTAAAAAATAGTGCGACAGTGGAATTTTTGTCAAATCACTTGTGCCTAAATCACAATTCAGAATACCGTTTGATGCCATATCCTGAAAGCCAAAAGAAATATTTACCCGGTCTTCATATTTTGTATGCCTCAACTGTAGAATTCAACGGATTTCATCCGGTTTTTAAAGAGTTTCTAAAGAAAAATTCATATAAGGAACTGCATCTAATAGTCCGTCTTCATCCCCGGGAAAGAGAGAAAGAAACAATGTTTTCCGATGAGCTTTCAGCGTGCGGGATTAATTATGAATTCGACCACTCAAAGAATTGGCTAGAAGGGAATGGCATAAAGAACTTAATTGTTATTTCGCCATGGAGTTCAACCTTGGAAGATGCCTATGACAACGGGTATCTGGCAATTACTGTGGATGTGGTTGGAAAAGAGAGGTTTAAGCATCTAATTGATAATACTAGGTTCTACTACTCTGATGATCTATCTTATACTTTACAATGTATACAAGCGAAGAAAATAAAAGAATAAAAGTCACTTTTATATTTCCAGGTCCTTATCCTAAAGGTAAAGTAACACCTAGAAGAGCACATCTTCTGGCCAAAGGTTTAGTGCAGAACGATGTCAACGTACTAATGTTGGTAACCGAGGCAACTGAAAACAAGGACAATATATTAAATTCAACTTCATTCGGCACCTATGAAGGAGTTAAATATGAATATATTGGAGGTACAACAGTTAGAGATTTAAGATTTTTCCAAAGGCAGATTAGAAAAATTGTGAATCACTTCTCTCTGTTATTTTATTTATTGACTAATAAATATGAAACAGACATTTATATTCTGTTAGGTTGCTCTTTTGATTATAGGCTTCTAATACCTATGATCTTAAAATTCAAAAAACCGAAGGTCATTTTAGAAATTAATGAATTTCCTCTTGTCACAAAAAAGAACTTAATTGTACACCTAAAAAGGTGGATACTTTTTCATTTGATTTTCCCTCTTTATGACGGATTTATTCCAATTTCCAGAAATCTGGAAAATGTTATTTTAAAGCATAAATCACATTCTGCAAAATTACTTGTTATACCGATTATTGGTGCCGAGCCAAATTTGAAATTAACGGATTCTTATATAAGACCACTATCTGAAGAATATATATTTCATGCCGGATCTTTAATAGAACAAAAAGATGGAATATTAGGTTTACTCGAAGCTTTTGGGATAGCGTCTAAGGAGTTGGACATCCCAGTAAAATATGTTTTCACTGGTGTCCTTGAAAATTCTCCTAATAAGGTGGAAATTCAAAACGCTATCGTGAAGTACGAACTTGATAGAAAAGTTGTTTTTACTGGGTATTTGAGTGACAATGAACTTGATTTGTATCTTAGGTATGCTTCATTGGCAATCATTAATAAGCAAAGAAATCTTCAGAACGAATATTGTTTTGCCTCTAAAATAGCGGAGTATACAGCTAATGAAATTCCAGTAATTTTAACAAATGTTGGTGATATTGGACTTTATTTCAAAGATGGCATCAACTCAATTATTGTTAATGGAGGGAAACCTCAAGAATTAGCGCAAGCTATCTTGACTATATTTCAAAATATGGGGAAAGATATTAAAATTGGCATGCAAGGCAGACAAATATTTAATAGTTATTTTAACTACAGAGTACAAGGCGAAAGATTTAAAAGATTCTTGATTGAAATGAGTGATTAACGTTAAGGCTTAGAAATGTTATGAAATTTTCACTTGTCATTTGTACATTTAATCGCCCCTTGCCACTTTGTACATTATTGGAATCAATTACACATCAAATATTAAAACCAAATGAAATATTAATTATTGATGCCTCGGATAATGACTCAACATGTGAAGCAATAAATGAAAAAAGTTATCCATTGTCAATCAAATATATTCATGTCTCTAAGGATTACAAAGGACTTACGTTGCAGCGAAATTATGGGGTTTCTTTGGTTGGAGAAGACATGGATTTTGTAACATTCCTTGATGACGATATTAAGTTGGAGCCAAATTATTTCCGGGAATTGCTGGAGACATATAATTCACATCCAGATGCCATTGGAGTGGGAGGAGTGGACCTTCAATCCAATAATTACTTTCTGAAGGAATCTGGCTTAAAATACAATAAATTCAGTTATTATGAATTGAATGGATGGGTCGTCCGAGAACCGCTCCGGTACAGAGCGAGGAAAATCCTGATTCTAATGACGGACCTCCAGCCGGGATTAATACCGGAATTTTCTCATGGCCGTTCTGCCCTGCCCCCGGATGGGAATATATACCTGGTGGAACACTTCATGGGGGGTATCTCATCTTATCGAAAAGAACTTTTCAGCCAAATGAAGTTTTCCAATTACTTTGTGGGATATAGTCTCTATGAAGATTTTGATTTCTGTGTTCGTGCACTGAAATATGGGAAATTATATGTTAACACAAATGCTAAAGTATGGCATTACCATGATGCTTCTGGACGCCCTGATTTTTTTAGGTATGGTAAAATGGTTGTTAGAAACGGATGGTACGTCTGGCGAGTACGTTTCCCTGATCCGTCTTTGAAGGCAAGACTTAAGTGGCATGCTACAACCCTCGTGCTGGCACATATCAGGCTCGCAAATACTATAACTGGTCCTGATAGAAAAAATGCCCTAATGGATTATTTCGGAAGAATGACTGCATGGGTTGGCTTATGTGGCAAACCGCCTGCAGGTGGAAATTAAAAGAAATGGTGTGAGGCTTGTTATTGTCACTCATGTGGTTCATAAAACGTCAGGCTCAAAATATTATGCCTATGGCCCATACGTAAAAGAGATGAATATATGGCTTCGGTATACAAATAAGGTTATCATCGTTGCACCTGCTGACTTTTCTGGAAGATGCGGAGCCAATGAACTGGCGTATGAGCATCAAAACATCACATTCATTAGAATACCACAATTTGATATCACTGGGTTAAAATCTGCATTAAGAACATTGTTTTATCTTCCCCAAATTTTTGTCCGGATCAACATAGGAATAAAGGCTGCCGATCATATTCACCTCCGCTGCCCGGGGAATGTTGGTTTGTTTGGCTGCATTACACAGATATTTTACCCACGAAAGAGAAAAACCGCCAAGT
>CAZQSR010000206.1:0-3738 GCA_964596145.1 uncultured Ignavibacteriaceae bacterium | reverse complement strand
AGTTATGGATTTATCATTATTCAACACCACTTCACTTTACGAGGCTGCCACAGACCTGTTCAGCCAGTTAAATATTCAACTTAATTCGAATACTACAGGGTCTTTGCCAGCACGGGAAATCTTGAAAGAACATTATCGTAATACCGAAATATATGATGCAATCAGAAATACTTTTTTTATCGGTATCGTTGATGAGAGTATTTTCCGGGAAGTGGGTCTTTTTGATGAACGATACTCAATTAAACAGGCATTAGTGCAAGCAGAAAGAAACTATGACGGATTGATGCTCTTTGCACTTGAATTGGACAAACACCCCACCAGAACAGAAATTTCAGACCTTACCCGGTCTTTTAACCGTATCAGCCAAAAAATGCCTGTTGGATTGCTTATTAAGTATGAAAATGATGATGAAGCGGTTCTTTCTATTGCAATAAGTGAAAGATTTAAGTACAAACAGAATTGGCGACAAGGTGAAAAAGCCGGGAAAGTGATTATTCTTCGAGACATTCATACAAAAACCACCCATGCTGGTCATTTTCGGATACTGAAAGACTTAACAAAACCTGTTGCAGTCACCAATTATGCACAACTGCATGCACATTGGCTTGAGGTTCTTGATGTAAGTATATTGAACAAACAGTTCTTTCAGGAACTGGCGAATTGGTATTTCTGGGCAATGGATTTTGTATCCTTTCCTGATGATGTTGAAAAGGACGAAGAAGTTCGAAATGCAACAAACCTGATACGATTAATTACTCGTATCATTTTTATTTGGTTTATCAAAGAGAAGAAATTAGTTCCGACCAATTTATTCCGTAAGGAATACCTGACGAAAATAGTGGTTGATTTCATGAAGAATGATAAATCTGAGAACTACTACCATGCAATTTTACAAAACTTATTCTTTGGAACACTTAATCAGGTCATTGAGGAAAGGAGTTTTGCAAAAGATGGTACATTTCAGGAAAACAAATCAGAATACGGGGTAAAAAATCTGTTTCGGTATGCAAACAAATTCTTAATATCGGAAGCGAATATTATCGAATTATTTACAGAAATTCCCTTCCTGAACGGTGGATTATTTGACTGTCTTGACAAGCCGGATGATGATGGCAAGATTATATATGTTGATGGTTTTAGTCGTAATACTAAGAAGCAATCCCATATTCCTGATTATGTTTTTTTTGCTTCTGAGAATGAAGTTGACCTAAATGAAATTTATGGTACGAAAAACAAAAGATACAAGGTACAAGGACTGATAAATCTTCTCGAAAGTTATAAGTTTACTGTTGCTGAAAATACTCCAATAGAGGAAGAAATTGCCCTTGACCCCGAATTGTTGGGTAAGGTATTTGAAAATTTGTTAGCCAGTTACAATCCTGAAACCAAAACAACTGCCAGAAAAAAGACGGGGAGTTTTTATACACCAAGGGAGATTGTTAATTACATGGTAGATGAATCCCTGACTGAATATCTCAGGACGCATTGTAATAATACTTCACAGGTGTTCGATAATAATCTCAGGAAAGTACTTTCTTATGAAATGGATAGTAATCCTTTTAATCCAGATGAAACGAAGTCCATTATTCGGTTACTCAACAAATGCAAAATTCTCGACCCTGCCTGTGGTAGCGGTGCTTTCCCAATGGGGATATTACATAAAATGGTTCATCTACTGAATATTCTTGATAGTAATAACAAATACTGGAAAGAACTTCAGAAAGAAAAGGCATTAGAAGATACCAAAGTAGCCTATGAAATTGAAGACCATGAAGAACGAAAACGAAGGCTCGAAGAGATTGAAGATGTTTTTGAAAAAAATACAAACGATTATGGAAGAAAATTGTACCTGATAGAAAATTGTATATATGGGATAGATATTCAGCCAATTGCGGTACAAATTGCAAAACTGCGTTTTTTTATTTCCCTGATTATAGACCAGAATAAATCTGAAGATAGAGAAAACTTTGGTATAAGAAGTCTTCCGAATCTTGAAACCAAATTTGTAGCAGCGAATACTTTAATCTCTTTGGAAAGACCACAACTAAAAACAGGAAATATATTCCTGAATGATACATTTCAGGAGATAAACAAACGTAGTAACCAGTTAAAAGAAATCAGACATAAATATTTCAATGCGAAAATCAGAACCGAAAAACTAAAATTTCAGAAAAAAGATAAAGAACTCAGAAAAGAGATAAGTGGTTTATTAGTAAAAGTTGGTCATACATCATTAAATGCCCATAAAATTGCCGCTTTCGACCCATATGACCAAAATCACTATGCAGAATGGTTTGAACCGGAATGGATGTTTGGTCTAATTGAAGGTTTTGATATTGTTATTGGAAATCCACCTTGGGGTGCAACACTTACAAAAGATGAAAAGGAGTTGCTTAAAACTACTTACAGTGAAATTGATTCTTCAACTCCAAATTCGTTTGCATATTTTATAGGTTGGGCAAATAAAAATTTCAAGAGTGCGCTTTCTTTTGTTCTGCCAGACAGTATTCTAATAAAAGATTATGCGAAAACAAGGAAGTTAATTAAAAAAGGAGTTTATGAAATCATTTGGTACGAAAATACCGGAATGCCAGAGGAATTTCGACCATTCATATATGTTGACCATGACGTTTGCGTAATAAATGTTTTCAAAAGAGAATCATCCAAGTTAAACTACACCTTGATGAAGTATGATAGAACATTAAATCAAGTGAATGAACTAAAATATTCGCAAGATAAATCAGTAATGATTCTTGAAGAATTCGATAATATTTACAATTTAATTGCACAAGAAAAAGATTATGCCTTATTAAAGAAATTTAAAAAATATGACATTTTAGATGAATACATGCAATGTCATGAAGGCATTCATACTGGAAATTGTCGTGAAATCCTATTTGTGAAAAATAGGAATGGTGGTAATAAAAAACCACTGTTCTATGGCGGGGGAGCGGGTGATAGCATAAATAATTTTTATAGTAAAACTTCTGGATGGTATATTGATTATAGACCTGAGTTAATTAATAAAGACAAAGGTTTCTATGCATCCTTGCGAGATGAACGAATTTTTATGTATCCTAAGATATATATAACAAGAACGGGTAATCCATTTAAAGTCTTTTATGACGAAACCACCTATGCTTCAAACAATTTCTTTTCACTTCAGCACAAAGACTATGATAAGAATGACGAAAATTTTTTAAAATACATTTTACCATTCTTAATTTCAAAACCAGCACAGTACTTTGTAAGAACTTTTGCCGCCCCAAGATTAGGTTCAACATTTATTGAGACCAAAATAATACATCTACTGAGGCTACGCATCCCATTTTCAAATACTTCAGCGAGCGAGATTCGTAAAATTGTAGACAAAATCATCAAAGCAAAAGAACAAAATTCTGAAACCGATACTGATAATTTGGAAAAACAATTAGAGAAGATAATTTACAGTCTTTATAATTTCACTGAAGAAGAGATTAGCGTAATTGAAAATAATGGTAATAATTCATTTGATGTATAGTAAATATTTTAAAGACGAAAGTGCCCATAACCAATGGTCACCATCATAATCAATCAGCCATGAGACTATGGTTACTTTATAGTTTTTAATATTTTCAATTCTAAGATACACATATCCATCTTCATCCCATACATCCAATAATCGCACTGCATCAATATGTGACCCTTCCAGTTTCAAATACGGCATACCCAAAACAAGGATTTTATCTTCTGTTAAGA
>CAZQSR010000205.1:0-3847 GCA_964596145.1 uncultured Ignavibacteriaceae bacterium | reverse complement strand
CGGAGATCATGGTGATTGCTGAGGATGGCGGGGAGTGCCTTGGCGAAATGCTGGACGCCTTTCTCCCCGCTAAGGCGGCCGATGTAGCCGATGAGGTGAGGGCGGTCTGGATAGGGGGTGATGAAGGTAAAGGTGGTGAAGTCGAGGAAGTGACGGTGGGCGATGAGGATTTTGTGGCGATAGGGAGTGAGATGATAATCCCGGATGAGTTGTGGAGAATATACAATTATTCTCTCTGCTAGAGAGAGGCAAGGTTTGCGAAGGAGTTTTAGGCCAATCACTAATGTGTCCTGATTCTCTTGGTGAGTTTTTATTGAAGAGCCGGCAAGTAGCAGGATAACTTTTTTATTTAGAATTTTTGAAAATAAGATCGGAAGTAATAATGTATCTCCGCCAATAAAAAAAATACAGGCATCTATTTGATTTCGCGAAGTTAAGATATGTTTTGATATTTTTAATTGCAGATTAATGTAGCTAAAAATTCTACGATGAAGTGTGAAACATTTTGATATGTTTATGGAATGATGAGTTATATTTACATTGAATTTATGTTGATTGAATTCTTTTTCACCATATATACAATGAATATTTGGAAATATCGATAAAAGAACAAGAATCAGATTATCAAGTGGTGTATAGTTACTGGTATTTGGATGGTTAACAATACAAACATTCATCCTCTCAATTCTCCTTATTAGTCTGAATTACCTGACGATAACACCCTTCGATCTTCGTAATCACAGATTCAAAATTAAATTCATTACTAACCAATAACTTTCCATTTTTAGAATATTCTTCCCACAATGATTCATTGATTATGAGTTTTTTAATGGCGGTTGCTAACTCTATTGGGTTGCGTTTCACTATTATACCAGCACGTTGAGCAACTGAGGAAATCGCGCATGAATCAGTGACAATAACAGGAGTCCCGCAGGCCCATGCTTCCAATATTGTGTTGCCAAATATTTCATATCGTGATGGAAGCACATAGACATCTGCATCAACATATGCTTCCAATTTATCGCGACCATATAATGGGCCGGTAATAAGAGGTTTCCTGTTAAGTTTTAATCGTTGTATCTGTTCCTGAATCGTCGATAAAAAACCGTCATCAGGTCCGGCAATAACCAGCCTGGCGTGCGGCAGCTCTTCTAATACCTGAGAATATGCATCAATCAATAAATCAATGCCTTTGATTTTATGAATCCTCCCTAAAAAAAGAATAATCTGTTCAGTATTGGAAATTCCATATTTTGATCGAAAGGTTCCTCTTTCAGGAAGGTTCGAGAATTGGGATAAGTCCAGACCATTGGGAATGATTACAATCCTGTCTTCGGGAACACCCATCTTGATATACTGGTCCGATTCGGTCTTTGTGAGAGCAATACATTTTGAAGCATTTTGTAGAATTTTATTCCCCCACATCACGTCAAAAGTTTGTTTTAAGAATTGCTTCTCAAAAAATGCGAGTACCGACCCACGAGCTTGGATAATGTACGGGATATTGTATTTTTGTGCATAATAATACGCAAAAATTGCTTGAAAAGAACGGTATTCATGTAAGTGAATGACATCAAATTTTTTGATTTGATTTTTTAAAAAAAACAACATTGATGGGGCGCAGGTAAGGTTTTTCCGGGATAAGTAATTACTTAAATTGCGGAATCGGTATACTGTAATTCCATCCATAATTTCTGGATTTATTTTGTAATCGAGGCGGGAATTTGAATCATAAACATCAGTGGTATATACTGTAACATTATGGTTATTTTTTACAAGTTCTTTTGATATATTAAAAGCCATTTTTACTGGCCCGCCATATGAGTTTGCCGGGGGGAAACTCGATATAACCTGAAGAATTTTCATTAATCACTACCTTGTGGCTTTTCTGCAATGATTACACAACATTTTCCGAATAGATGTAAATGTATTCGGAATAATATGCTATCAATAAACGGAAATTCAACAGTTTGAATTGTTAGAATCTTAAAACCGGCGTGTTGCAGTATTTTTACCCATCCATAGGATGAATGGGAATGACGATGAGTGGGGGATTTTCCTAAAAAAATCCGAATTTTTTCGAATATTCCAGGAACACTGATAATGAGAAAACCACCTGGTTTCAGTTGTTTGTATAATTCTTTGATTGTGATTTGGCACTCTGTAAACGATAAATGTTCAAGAACATCAAGGCATGTGATATAATCGAATGATAATGATGGAGTTTTTATTAAATAATCATTGATTGAGGCCTGTATTATTTTTATTTTAGAATCGGATGAAAAATTTTCCTGCAAAAGTAATAGTGCTACAGGATCCTGCTCAATGGAATAAATCGATTGAAATTTATTCTTGACCAGTTTTATGAATGCCCCCGTACCACTCCCAATATCTAATAATTTATTCGAGGGTTGGATTACTCCATCAATCAATTGTATCTTTTTAAAATCCTGGGATTGAGGATTTTCATATTGGCGTTGAAGATAGAAAAAATCGATTTTATGAGTCATTTTAAATAACCTCATTTCGCTGGGAATATTTCAAAAAAGGAGTAAGCAGATATGCATAGAGACGTGCAAACAGTAAAAATGGATAATATGACCATGAGAAGTCTCGTTCAAATAATAATCCCCTCATCATAGCAGAAAATCCTATTACAAAATGTTCATAAGCAATATCTTTTATGGATAATCCCATCAATCCAAATCCATAATCTGTAAATGTTCTTGCTCCAGTGAATTGTTTAGAAAAAAATTCTTTGAATGTTCTCATCGTATCGTGATAGAGAGGATCTGAAATGTAGACAACCGAATAGCCTTTATCTTTTAATTTTTTTGCCAAATCAAAATCTTCTCCCCAGTGAATCTTGTTATCCATCTCACCAATCTCATCGAGAGATTTTTTTAGAAATAATGAATTACCACCTCCAAAAAAACCCTTTCCATTTTTTATTCGGTTTTCAATAAACAATCTCCAAAGATTGAAATAGAGTCTTTGCGTATACGGAGAGTTTGGGAGAGCAATATTCATTGGCCATATTGTACTCACTTTATTGTTATAATTAAAAAACTTGACAGCATTGGTTAACCAATTCCTGTGAGGAATAACAATGTCAGAATCAAATAAAGCGACAATTTCACCATCCGAATAATTAATGCTTTTTTGTCTCGCAGCTCCAAGCTTCCCTGATTCATAGAATATTTTATTTGTATATTTTTGGGCAATTGATAAGGTTTTATCTGAAGAATATCCATCTATGATAATTATTTCAAAATTGGTATAATTCTGATTAACTATACTTTGGAGACAATTTTCAATGGTATTTTCGTTATTCTTTGTAGGAATGCAAAATGAAACCAAGGGTAATTTGTCATCTTTGATCAGATTTGGTGTGAATTCTCTCTGTTTAGGGTTTGCTATTAAGTAATCAATATTATTTTTATTGTTATTCAATGAAATCACCCGAATAAAAGAAACAAATTGATCCATCAGCGAATGAAAATAAATTGTTCAAGTGAAAATCACCAATTTTTGTGATATACGCACGGTATTCAGCGGGCACGAACGATCCCTCCCAGGGTCTGTTCAAAGCTATCCGTGATCATCTCCCAGTCATTCGGTATCACGAACTGCCGTGCTTTCACACCAAGGTGCATCATCGATCCGTTATGAGAGAGTTCTGTCGCTTTTTGGATGACGTCCGCTACGCTTCCAACATACACAACCCCGTTGCCGGATCCAAATTCTTTCATAATGCCCGGCAGCTCTGTCGCAATCACCGGCTTTCCCGCAGCCATGTACTCGTACATCTTGATGGGGACAATATTTCGCATGATCGCATTATTCT
>CAZQSR010000204.1:0-3864 GCA_964596145.1 uncultured Ignavibacteriaceae bacterium | reverse complement strand
TAAAGTTATCAAATTTAACTTTAACCAGTGGTCTCAATTCAGGGGAGTATTATATTACACAGTTGAATTAGTTCATAGTCGACCTTGAGGAAAACTAAATTGGAAATATGAGTACTTGTGGGAGTGCCTTGCGGAAGTGCATATTTCCAAGTTGTCAGTTTTGTCAATGAATGCGAAAGGTGGTTTGAGAATCCCAAACTCAAAAATGTACCATAAACAGATTCATTGCTAATATTAGGATAAAAGTCTTGTAAGTCGGTTGTGAAAATGTACTTATTGCCTTTATGTAGTTTTGCATTGGTTATATTACTTCTTTTTTTAACACCACCATGAATTTCACGAGGGAGTGGTATAGGAGCAAGGATGTTCTTTTTGATAGATTTCTGAATAGCCTTCAATGCCCCCACAGATGGATGCATTATTCTTTTCTTTATTGTTCCGTCTTTGTATTTTTTAACCTCTCCAGATTTTTTGTCCTTCTTATTTTCAACCTTTTCGTAATAGTAATTATCAATGTTAGAAATTACCTCTCTGACGATATTAGGTCTGAAACCAATAAGCGAGCATAGTTTTTTAAACTCATTTTTTTTAAACTGCAAAGAATTCATTCACAAGGGACTTGACTGAAGGACTTATAATTTCAAAGGCTTCTCTTTTGCTTTGTTGAATATCATCAATGTTCAGTGATAAGAAAAACAAAATTGGTAATGGAACATTCAGTTCATTACTTATTATTTTCAAAGTGGAAAGATTTGGCTCTCTCTGGTTATTTTCTATTTGAGAAAGATAAGTTTGACTTATACCACAGGCTGAGGCAAACTCACTTTGAGTTTGTCCCTTTTGTTTCCTAATATTTTTTATTGTTACACCTAAATTCATAATACTAACATAAAAGAGTGAAAAATTAAGGAGTGTCCGGAATCTCGATTTACATAGCCTACCAATTGCATCTGAACTATTTGAAAAACTTAGATAATAACTGAACGATTTTCACAATTTCCCGAAGGATTTGTTCATTCGTCTTACCCTTTTTTCTTTTCAGAATCAGCAGCATTTCTAATGCTTCATCTAAGACGTTAAAGTCTTCTTCCGAAAGAGAGCACTGGCTCTTTTTGATAGTTTCAATACCTTGTATCAAACTATCAATGTTCCGATTTTGTTTTAATCTCGACATAATGAAAATTATTTAGTTACAGGACGACAATATTATCGACCCTGCTCCTGTGTCGAAGTTGTCTGTTACTAAATGTGTAAACAATGCTCTCATTACACTCACTTAATATTCCCTGCTCCCAAGAATAAATAATAGAAGCAACCATTAACTGCATTATTAACTTTAACCGATTAATGTCAGTTGATATTGTTCTATACCAGTGACATAGAGGAGAAAGCGTTTTGTGCCGTTAAAATACCCAGTTGGGTTGCCTTTTCAGGCTGTAAAGTGAACTCCATTTAGTATTACGACTACGGAACATCTTTTCAAAGAACTATTCATTGGTGCAAATATACAAAAAATATTGCAGACAGTTAATATATTTACAATTAATTTATTTGCGTACTGAATTCTTTCAACAATATAAATCACTCAGAATATTGGGGCAATTCACCAGATATTTATCAGGTGGGATAATAGTATATTATCCTGTTACATACTGCAAAATTTACATTCATTGGTATAAAGAGAAGGTCTGCAATTATGCATATGAGTTATTACATGTTCATTCATTATCAAATTCCTGAACTTGTTCTACGGCAGAACGACTCGTACTTTCATCGTTTATCATCTTCTTAATATCATTCCACCAAATAAAAATGTAATCCGGGTGCTCCTTATTGACGTCAAGACAGATTCCAAAGTGTTCTCCTGTGATTGAATCTGTTAATGAGATATGTATATTACCACTCCTATAATCAACGCTGATTAACCTGTAAACGCCAAAACTATCATGGGTTACTATCAAATACTGTTGACCCAGACCCAACGCAAGGCTGGATTGGTTACGAGAGAGAAAGATTTGAAGGTGTTTGAACTTCCCCTCCTGCATTTCTGCAATAAGTTCCGAAAGGTCGGTAGGGTATATGTTATTCATGGTTATGTTTATTGTCGTATCATGTTATTTAATTCACGATGCCCCCTACTGGGTATCCACCCCTTTACCCCCCTCCCCTGGGGCAGCCCCCGGATATGTTCTTGGGGTGCACTATGAGCATCCTTCTTTTCCATAAATACTTTGCAATCCGAATTCAGGGCAAGAATCGGGATTTATCTAACTGGGGAGTCTGAAAAATTCTAAAAAAATTTTCTAATTTAAAATACAGATATAGAGTATTTTATAAAATTTTATAATAACTGCAGAAATTAAATGTTAATGTTTATTCTATTATCAGGATTTACTGATACATATTTCAGTATCTCACTTGCTACATCTTCATCTGTAATTCTAAGGTAGTGCATTGTGTCACGAACATCTTTGTGTCCTAACAAGATTTGTAATAGATGTATGGGTAATCTCCTATTGAAGTATAAAGTGCTGGCGAAGGTTTTGCGTGCCATTTTATTTGTGATTTTATAGTCGAGACCTGCAAGTATGCTTATCCGATGCAAATGCTTATCGAAGTGGGTCAGGGATAAATTCAATGGAAAGTTCTGACGGTTCTTTATTTTATACTGCTTTATAATCTCACCCCCGATGAAAATATCATCATCCTGAATAGGTATTGCTTTGCATAAACTGCCATTTTTTGCACGTCTGTAACGGACATGAGTAAAATCACCCTGATTAGAAAAGAATACTTCTGATTTCATTACATCTGCCCAATACATTCCGGTTGCTATCATGAAAAGAAAACAATCAAGTGATTTAATCAGATTTGATTTAAGCCTCTCGGCATTTTTGACTTGCAATTCAATAGGAATCTTCTCTGAAAATTGCTTCGATTTTAATGTAATTTCGCCAGAGCGAAGTTTTTGGCGGAATTCAATTAGTTTTTTAACATCTGATTCCGTTAGAGCAATATCGTTATCCTCCGGACACTGATTATCATATTCCTCAGAGAATGATGATAATTTGTATCGCTGGTCTATCGGCAGATTCTTATCTAAAAGCAAATATTTAATATAACCCTTTGCCTTGTTGTGAAGTTTAACCTTATAGTTATGGCTTCCCGGAACAAAGTCATAATATCCGTTTAAAACTTCATCAGTTATGTATGAAGGGTGTTGTGGTATTCTTTTTTTGATGAAATAGTCCTCAAAATACTGGATTGCTGTGCGATAGCCGGAGACTGTGCTATTTGCAAGAGGATTTTTGGTGTGTTTATTCTTTGTGGTCATTTTCTTTTTAATAAACTCTTCTTTGTAATCGAAAATCGAAGCAGTCTTTTTGATGTTTAATGCGATGTAATTGTCAACGAAATCCTCAACCGCCTTTTTAATTACATCCTGATTTTCAAATTGTTTAATAATTTCATACCGGATGTTTGCTGCTTTGTCTTCAGCATCTTCATAGTTTTTTTCACCCAGTCGTTTTCTAATGCGACCCCGGAAATTAGGATGCGTGATGTGTATCCTATAATAGTTGTTTTCAAACCGCAGTTTAATCCCGAATCTTTTAGTGTTAATTTGTCCCATAAGCATTTTATTAAAAAAGTAATAATTTACTCATTTATACGATATAAAAAGTAAATTGTTACATGTTGGGACAAATTAATTACTTATTAAGAGTAACTAATTACTCTTTAACTGATTGAAATAAAACCTAATATGGACTACGTTACTTCTTTTAATTAAAAAGAGTAAATAATTACTCTCCGCCACCGACCTCAACAAAATCCTCTTCCTGAGCTAAGCGAAGAAAGGGGATT
>CAZQSR010000203.1:0-3885 GCA_964596145.1 uncultured Ignavibacteriaceae bacterium | reverse complement strand
TAAATGCAACTTCATCTTATCCTATGTTTTGGTATAGCCAACCTACAGGAGGCAACAGTTTAGCACAAGGTGCAACATTTACTACTCCCCCGCTTTATAATAACACAACTTACTATGTTGAAGCAAATACAAGCATACAATCTAATGTAACCTTAGGAACAGGTACATCAACAAATACTACTACATCTTATCCCGCTCCTTACGGTTCTTTTTACTGGGGTGCTAAACACCAGATTTTAATTACAAAAGCAGAATTAAACGCTTTGGGTATAACAGGCGGACCTATTACTTCATTAGCATTTGAAGTAATTCAACCACAAGCTCAACCGTTGACTAATTTTACTATTGCTATGGCTCACACAACCTTATCTGCAATGGTTTCAGGCACTTGGGCTACAAACCTTACAACTGTTTACACTCATCCTTCTTATGTTCCAACTGCAGGATGGAATACTCATACTTTCACTACTCCTTTTATATGGAATGGGAATGACAATATTATTGTTGAAACTTGTTTCAATAATAGCAGTTACACAAATAATAGTACGACAACATATACTGCAACTACATTTAACTCTGTATTATATTACAATGCTGATGCTTCAACTGTATGTTCAACTACTTCTGGAGGAACAGTAAGTATGAATCGTCCAAATATGAAGCTTATTGCAAATATTCCGGGTTGTAGCAGTCCAAGAAAAGACGTTGTTGTGGTTGTTGGCCCTCCGCCTCAAAACGATGCAGGGGTTACTGCTCTTGTAAATCCATCGGGGAACACACCTGCAGGAGTATCTACACCTATTAAAGTAAAGGTAAAGAACTATGGTCAAGCTCCATTAACCAGTGTTAATATTGCTTGGAGACTGAATGGTGCCGTTAAACCTAATTATTCATGGACAGGTAACATAGCACCGGGTGCTGATTCTGTTATTACAATAGCAAACGAAACATTTGCAGGTGGTCTATACTGTATTAAAGCATGGACATTCTTACCTAATAATATTTTAGATAGTGTTCCGTCAAACGACACCTTGTTTAATTCATGTTTCACTGCTTGCTTGAACGGAACATATACTATTGGAGATACTACCGGTGGTGTAATAAAGGATTTCCCTTCATTCAATGCTGCTGTTAATGCATTAAAATTCGGCGGTGTTTGCGGTCCTGTTACTTTCCTTGTAGATACAGGAACTTATAATGAACAGGTAAGAATTCCTGAAATTATGGGAGCTTCTGCTATTAATACAATTACTTTCAAATCAGTAAGCAACGACAGTACTAAAACCAAACTTCAGTTTGCTTCTACAGTAAGTACCCTTAACTACACATTACTACTTGATAGTGCCGATTACATCAGATTTGAAAAAATGACAATAAGAGCAATTGGCACTTCGTATGGTAGGGTTATAGAGCTTAGAAACGGAGCAAATAATAACATCTTCTCAAATAATGTTATTGAGATGCCTGTAACTACCAGCAGTAATTATGCCGGAGTATATGATTATACAACTTTAAATCAATACAATAAATACCTGAATAATGTTATTCTTAACGGATACTATGGTATGTACATTTACGGTATAAGCACTACAGTTTTCCAAAAAGGAACAGAAATTATCGGTAATAGAGTTCAAAATTTCTACTATTATGGTATTATGTCTTATTATCAGGATTCTGTTAGAATATCACGAAATATAATTACTTCTAACACTGCAAGTACTTATGTATATGGATTGTATATGTATTATTGTCCGAATGCGTTCAGAATTACTAAAAACCAAATTATTCTAACAAATGCCGGCAGCAGCTATGGTATGTATATGTCAAATTGCACAGGTACTTCAACTGCTACAGGATTAGTTGCAAATAATATGGTTGCTCTAGCTAATGGAACTACATCTTCTACAAATTATGGAATTTACCCTGTAACTACAAGTTTCGCTAATTTTTACTATAATACTGTACTTATAAGCGTACCTTCACCTTCAAGTGGAAATTGTTTATATCAATCTGGCGGAACTGCAAATTCGTTGAATTTCATTAACAATAACTTTGTAAATACAGGCGGTGGCAGAGCCGCATATTATGCCACAACTACTGCCATTAATTTGTGTAACTTTAATAATTATTTCACAACAGGAACTACATTAGCATACTGGACAACCAATCAAAACAACTTAGCTGCTTTAAAAGCTGCAAGCGGTAAAGATTCTGCCTCTGTATCTATAAATCCTTTATTCTTCTCAAATACAGACTTACACTTACAATCAACCGATTTAAGTGCAATGGGTACACCATTAGCTGAAGTAACTGATGATATCGACGGACAACCTCGCGGGTTAATACCAACTATTGGTGCTGACGAAGTTCCAATGATAGCGTTCGATGCCGGTATTACTTCAATTATTACTCCATTGAGTACTGAAACTGAAGGTAATATGGTTAGTGTTAAAGTATATTTCAAGAATTTCGGAACTAATACTTTAACTTCAATACCAATAAATTATAAACTCAACAACCAAGCTGTTGTTACTCAAATTTGGACAGGTAATTTACCATCTCTTGGTATCGACAGTATGGTATTCAACACACCTATTATCGTACCTGCAGGAAATAACTCAATTTGTGCTTATACTACTCTGCAAAATGATTCAAATTCATTTAATGATCAGAAATGTAAAAACTTTTTCGGAACTCCTTTATTTGATGCACAAACTACCAGAGTCGTTCCAATTCAGGGAGGCTGTAACTTATCTAATGAAACAGTTAAAATTTGGATTAGAAATAGAGGTATAAACGCTATAAATAGTACCTTCTTTGCAAGCTATACTAAAGTTGGTTATCCAGGTTCTACAATTGTTGAGCCTGTAACTGTTCCTATTCCTGTTAACGACAGTATTTTATATACTTTCAACGCTCCTGTTGACCTTTCTGTAACTACACAAGATATAACCTACACTATAAAAGCTTGGGTAACATTGCCAAATGATAACATTCCTTCAAATGATACTGCCTTTACTTCAGTTAACTCACTTCACACTCCTGATGTTCCGATTGTAAACAATGTTACTATTCCTTACGGAACAAGTGCAAGTTTATTTGCATCATCACCTACAAACGACCCGTTATATTGGTTTGAATTTCCTACAGGAGGTTCATCAATATTTAATGGAACTAACTACATTACTCCTTATATGTATGCTACAGATACTTTCTATGTTGAGGCTAATACAAGTATTTTGTCGAATGTTCAGGTTGGAACCGGTACATCAACAAATACAACATCATCTTATCCTGCTCCTTACGGTTCGTTCTACTGGGGTGCAAAACATCAAATACTGATAACAAAAGCAGAACTTAATGCTTTAGGTATTACAAACGGTCCAATTACATCGCTTGCTTTTGAAGTTATACAACCACAAGCTCAACCACTAACAAACTTTACAATTAGACTTGGACATACCAACCTAACTGCTATGGTTTCGGGAAACTGGGTAAGTAACCTTACAACAGTTTACACACATCCTGCCTATGTCCCATCTACAGGTTGGAATACTCATACATTTACAACTCCGTTTGTTTGGAATGGTACGGATAATTTGATTATTGAAACATGTTTCAATAACGGTAGTTATACTAATAACAGTACTACAACATACACAGTAACATCATTTAACTCAGTTCTATATTTGAATCAGGACAATGCGACTGTATGTTCAAATACTACCGGCGGAACAGTATCGACTAACCGTCCGAATATGAAAATTATTGCTAATATTCCAGGATGCAGCAGTCCAAGAGAACCTTTGATTGTCAATGTTGGTGCTCAACCTGCAAAAGATGCCGGCGTAATTCAGATTGTAACTCCAAATACAGGAGTGAACC
>CAZQSR010000202.1:0-3902 GCA_964596145.1 uncultured Ignavibacteriaceae bacterium | reverse complement strand
CAAAAATAAACTATCTTTATGAAAAAATTGTCCTAATTGATTAGACCATCTCAGTCGAATAGATTCCATTTGGCATTCTTATTCCGGTTTTGGATTGCCCAACACTGATGATACACTTGCATTGTATTTATTAACAGGTTCGCCTAACCCTTCTTTGGCAACTACAAAAACCTTACTTTTTGATTTTACTTTGAATTATCTCAACGATAATCAATGGTATATTGATACAGGAATCCTAATACCTCCAACATCAGGTCAATGTTATTTAGCAATAAGATATAAAACTATTGTTAATTGGCTTGATGTAAAATTTGATGACATTAAGATTACAAGCAATACATCATCAGGCTTGACTAACATTGACAAAACAGTTCAATTCTCTATTTTTCCAAATCCATCAATTGGTAAGTTGAATATCCAATTTCTGGAAAAACAATTTTTTGTACAATGTAAGCTTTTCGACATTAATGGAAAGTTAATAAAGCATCAATTTTTAAACTTATTTTCACCCGGTAATGTGGCTGTTTTCGACCTTGACAATTTTATTAATGGTGTTTACATTTTACAAATCTTGACAGATTACGATGAAACTACTTATAAAATTATATTGTCAAAATAGAATTTAAGAAGTGTTTCAATACAAAGGAAGTAATAAAGGACCACTGGCTATAACACGGGTTTTGCGTCATGCGGGGTGACATGCAAACTTGGAGCTTTGTGCTTCTATTCAAGTTCAGTGCTGGTTGACAGTTTTGTGCTCCGAAACCCGCCCGAACGCAAAGCCCGAAACCGTTACCGCCAAGTGTAAAAAAGACAGACGACAGCGGACAATTTGCTACTTAAAGACAGAAAAAGAAAAATGATAAAATGAAAAGCCAACGCACAAAACAGCACATTTGCAAACCGCACAAGCCGACACACTGCCGAAGTTTGCAAAAGAGCTGTTTTCTTGCTGACGCTCCCGTCAAAATGACTAAATTTGTAAAATAAAAAATATTGATAAATGAATTATTACGAAACGATAAGAGAGTTTACCAAAAGAGTGCCCGCAACTTTAGTGGACTTTAATTTACCAAGAGACATTGCAAGGACGCCAACCCAAGCATCATCGAATTTTATAACAAACAAAGAACAAGGAGATTGGGCTGAAAATCTTGTAACAAGAGCAATCAATGAGACTTCAAAGAATTATGTTGCAATTAAGTATGGTAAATCTGACGACTTATGCAAGGTTTTAGGAATTAAAGAAAGTGAATTTTAATGCCTACAATTAAAGGACATATAACCACAAACGAGATTGAACGTGAGTATTCAAAATTCACTTCAATAGAACACAGAAAGAAATTTGCCCAATTTTTCACTCCTTTCCCTATTGCAGATTTAATGGCAAAATGGCTTTTAGGGAATGAGAATTTAGAAACAGTTTTAGAACCTGCATTTGGTCTTGGAGTGTTTACGAGAGCATTGTTAAATTACAATGAAACCATTAAAATAAAGGGGTTTGAAATTGACAAAAATATTTTTGATAAAGCAAAGAATATTTTTGAAGAGAATAAAAATGTATCAATTCTTTTAGAAGATTACATGTATAATGATTGGAATAACAAATATGATGGAATTATTTGTAATCCTCCCTATTTTAAATTCCATGACTATGATAATAAAACTATTATAAAAGAAATTGAAGAAAGAATTTCCTGTAAACTTAACGGTTTCACTAATCTTTATACTTTATTTCTATTAAAATCTATTTATCAGTTAAATATAAACGGCAGAGCCGCTTATATTATTCCTTCTGAATTTCTCAACTCCGACTATGGTAAACTTGTCAAAAAACATCTTATTAAGAGTAAAACTTTACGACATATTATTGTAATTAATTTCGATGAAAATGTATTTGATGATGCGTTGACAACTGCATCAATACTTCTCTGTGCAAATGACAATAAAACAAATCAGGTTCAATTCAGTAATATTAGTAATATTCAAGATATAGGTAGCATTAACAACATTATTAATAACTATCCTAATTATTTATCAAAAGAACAAATTGTTGCATTTGATTTGCTTAATCCTGATATAAAATGGAAAGCATATTATCAAAAGCAAAACTCAATCAATTACAAATATTTAGTGCCTTTTAATAATTACGGTAAAGTAGTTCGTGGCATAGCAACAGGAGCAAATGAATATTTTACGATTAGCCCATCAAAAGCAAAAAAATATGGAATTTCAGAAAAATATTTACTACCATGTATTTGTAAAGCAATAGACTCTAAAAAGTCATTTTTCTTAAAAGAAGATTTTGAAGAACTTAAAAATAATGACAAATCAATTTTTCTTCTCAATGCAGTTGCCCCAATAGATGAGAATGTCAGAAAATATTTATTGTTAGGCGAAACACAAGAAATTCACAAGAAATATTTAACGGCAAATAGAAATCCTTGGTATTCTTTAGAAAACAGACCTCCTGCTCCAATCTGGGTTTCTGTTTTTAACCGTAATGGTTTGCGATTTATTAGGAATGAAGCAAACATTTCCAATTTGACAACCTTTCATTGTATCTACCCCTCTAAAGCAAATTTATTTGACAGTATTAACATTGATTTACTTTTTGCTTATTTACTTACAGACGTTGCAAGACAAATCTTTGAAGACAATAGTCGTGAATATGGAAATGGATTACAAAAGTTTGAACCAAATGATATAAATAAAGCTCAAATGTTGGATTTGAAATTACTTGACCTAAAAATTGAAAAGAAAGTTTTGGACTTGTATCAATTATACAGAAAATCAACAATTGAAAATGAACCTGACGAAAGTATTGTTAATAAAATAAACGAAATATTTATTGAAAACTATACATGAGCCCACGCTTCGTAGTCAAGCACATTGGCTGTTCGCATAAAAAGCCTACGCACGACCAAAACCAGCCAAAGAGCTTGCCTACCCAAACGCACGGCAGATAGAAACAGTGTAGCAAATTGAAAAGTATAATGACGGGAGACAATGAACACCAGGCGGTAACAAAGGCTATATGCAATAAGGGTTTCAGTGGTAATTCAAGCATTCTGCCCCGCATAAACTTCATTGTCGGCAGACAGGAAAGTAGCCCGCAATCCCTTACTGCATATAGCCTCAGCCGTTATGCACAAGCTTAAAAAGACATAGACAATGAATAAACTGAACATTTTATTATTGACAATTTTGTTTATTACTTCTTGTCAATCAGGAGACACTGAACGATTGGTGACAATTGAAAATAAATACTCAATTTCGTTACCTTCCTTTTTAGTTAAAGCAAGCACGACTTTAAATGAAGATGCTTCTTTACAGTATCTGCATACTTGGAAAGAGTTTTACGTAATAGTTATTGACGAATCAAAATCCGAAATGCAAAAGGCTTTAGAAGACAACAACTTGACGGAAAGCTATTCAAATGATATTAAAGGCTATTCTGATTTACTTTTAAAAGGTTTTGAACAATCAATTTCTGTTTCTCATAAGTCTGAGATAAAAGACACAGTAGTTAATAGTATGCCTGCAAGAATATTGACAATTAATGGAAGTGCAGAAGGGTTAGACGCATTTTATTCAATAGCATTTATTCAAGGGAAAGAAAGATACTACCAGGTTATGGCTTGGACTTTATCAAATAAAGAATATGAGTACAAAGACAAAATGAACAAGATTATGTATTCTCTTAAAGAACTTTAAAACAATTGAAAAATGTTTGAAAATACATGGAATAATATAATAGACTGGTTTCGTGACAGAAGCGAAAGAGCAAAACTTGTACGAAGTTTTAATGATTCAGCAAAAAATTCTTTCGTTGCAGGAATTGCCCCGGGTGTGTAAATTGAACTCTGTCTGGTAAAATTCTTCATTCATTTCAAATATAA
>CAZQSR010000201.1:0-3922 GCA_964596145.1 uncultured Ignavibacteriaceae bacterium | reverse complement strand
AATATTATATCTGTTTTGTTAGTAGTCTGCTTAATAATATGCTTCACTAATTCAACTGGTTTAGGATTATTGAATACTTTCTCGGAATCAAAAAGGAATTGTAACATTTTAGAACCACTTGTGGTCGTACCATAATTTGTCCACTCTGAAACAGTTTCAAAATCAAAATCCTCATTTAAATATATATCTGCAGAACCTTCCCCCCACCATGATGTTTCAACTTCGCCATATTCTTTTTTATCATCCCAAAAAACTTTTAACTGAGGGCCGCTTGTCCCTTTTTTGCCGAAAAGTATCCTATTATCCTTCAAGAGTTTCTCGTAATTTTTTTCTTCTGTACGCCAGCATCGTCCTTTTGGTGGCAAGTATTCTTTCCCTGTATTTGGGTTTATGATTGGGTAGGTCAGGTTTTCTCGAATATGAGGGGCATCAAAGGGATCAGCTTTCCATGGGCCACGTGGATCATTGTCAGGATTGCTGAATTTTGTTTTATCTAACAGCAGAGGTCTAAAAACAAACCCAGGTATTTGATACCATTTATCAGCATTGCTTTCTTTTAGTCTTCTATCAACTTGTCTCCGGTTTTTACCATAAACCAAAATGTAATTGTGATTTACGCTAATATCAGTATCGTTTTGTACTGACTTTCTGGCCTGCCAAACTATGTTTGCAACAAAGTTTTCCTCAAGAAAAATTTCATCCATTATCATTTTCAATGAGGAATATTCATTGTCATCAATCGCAATAAAAATAGCTCCATCATCATGCAGCAGTTCTTTTAATAGTTTAAGACGAGGCACTATCATACAAAGCCATTTGTCATGGCGAGTTAAGTCATCTCTTGATACTTCTTTTCCAAGCCATTCTTTTATCAAAGGGTTATTTACATTGTCGGAATAAACCCAACTCTTTCCTTCTTCCACATCATTTCCAGTATTATAAGGAGGATCAATAAAAACACATTTTATTCTACCAGCAAACTGTGGCAGCAATGCTTTTAATGCAATTAGATTGTCGCCCTCAATAATCATATTACCATTTGCTTTTTCGGGCAGGTAATGCAGTTCGGGTACTTCGTCCAATGTGTGAAACGGAACAGCCAAATGGTGGTTCCAGATTATGTTTTTTCCTTTGAATTGGAGTGTTGGCATAGCTCTTTATATTTTACTTATTATTTGAAAAGTTCGTTCAACATATGTTTTTAGTTCGCCATCATAAATTGGCTCACTGTCTGAGTTTGGACTTGTATGATGGAATTTCTTTGAGTAATCATTAATTTCGTGCAAGTCGGAAGAGAAATCTTTTAACCTATACAACGGATGCCCATCAATACTTTTATCTATTTTCTCTAAAAAATCACCTAACCATTGGTTTGGTAAAAACTGACCATAGAACTTTATCCTAAAATACCCCTCAACAATTGGGCGGATACAACGGGCAACATTTCTTTTTTCTAAATCAGTATTTACTCCATTGGTTAAGAAATTATCTAAAACAGAATAGTCTTTGAATAGCCCGTTTAATGTTTCATTCTCAATATCGTAATCTACTATTTGGGTTGATTTTCTTAACTCGCAAAATTTCAAAACCTGACAATTGCTTTTCACTTTATCCCAAAACTCCTTTGCAAACAGCAAATTATGAGTTAAAACAATCAACTGATTAGCATTTTGTCCAATATGGTAAAGTTGCGTAATGGTTGAATTTTTTCGTTCAATATCAAAACTTGAAATCGGGTCATCGAACACTATAATTTTCTTTCCAATTTCGGTATCAATATGAAGTTTTGCAAGAAAAAAAGCAAGGGCAAGTGCTGTTTTATCGCCTTCGCTTAAACAATATTTTACAGATGGGTCGCAAGCATTATCTTTGAAATTAACTTTGTTGCCCGAAACAAATAAGCCATATTCTGCAAAAGGCTCATCGCCCCCGCCTTTGTATGTGCTTTTCATTTCCTTTATTTCAAGGTAAGCTGCAAATTTTTGAAGATAAGTATTGATAATACCGCTGTATTTATCAAATGTGCTTTTAGAATAGTTTTTAAGTTCTCCTTGTAAATCAGTATTTTTTACTTTTAGTTTTTCTAAAGCTTCCTGCTCTTCAATGTACTTTTTGCAAAGTTCTTTTACAGTATTGTCCGAATATCTTGTACTTATAGCTTGCAGCCTTTGCAAGTCTTTTTCAAGGATAGTTAAATCTTTTGATTCTTTATTTTTAAGTTCGGTTATACTTGCATTAAAATCATCAATTATTAAATTGTGTGCATCAATAAGTTTGTTGATTTCAATAATTGTAGCATTTAAATCAGAAATAGAGGAAATTCCATTTGGCTCTATGGCTTTAATTGGATTGCCTGTTTTTTCATCAACCAATTCATTTAACTTCTTGGTCAATTCAATTATTGAGTTTTGATAACTTGTAATAGAAAAAACAGGAACTTCTTTTTTTATGTAGTTGCCCCAAAATTCTAAAAAGCCGGTATTGTGATTATTTTCTTTCTCAATATTTGAAAGAATAAGCTCTGGATTAATTGTTTTTACTTTGTTTTGAAGAAGTTTTGTCTTTTCCTGTAAACTAATATACTCCTGATTAAAATACTGTTTATAAGCATTGACAATTTCAACTGTTTCGTCAATAGAACGCAAGCAGAATGGACATTTGTTGTCAGAAATATTGTCGTATCCGTCTTTAATCCATTGTTCTGATTTGCTGGCAAGATTTAATGAGTTTTTATGGTCATCAACCATTTTTAGATAATTCTCTGATATAGTATCAATTGAGGTTTGTAAAAACTCAATAACTTTTTCAAATCTTATGTCAAAATCAATTTTTGTAATTCTTTTTAATAATGTCGTATTTCTTATTTTCTCAGTTGATTTTGCAGTATCAATTTCAATTTTCTTTTCTGCTATTTTCTTGTCAATTTCAGAATCTAACTGGAAGTTAATGATTGTATTTATATCAAAACCACTAATTATTTTGTAAACCTTTGCTTCAATATCCTTTAATGAACTATTTTTTTCTTTAATGCTGTTTTTAATTTCTGAAATTTCTTTTTTTAATCTTATACCTTCTTGACCAATAATAATTTCAAAAAGGTTTTTCTTATGTTGTGGTAGAATTTCAAAACCCGTATAAACATTATCGTTTATAAAATGAATGTCGAAAATTTCAATAGTTGAAAAATTTGCATCCCATTCAGCATTTGAATATTTTATTGGGGCTGAATGGTCATCAAATTTTATGCTCACCTCTGGACTACTTTGAGTGCCAAATGTTCTTAATTGGTAAAGTAAGGCATCGTTTTCTTTCAGTGATTTCAGGATTGTGGTAAAAGTGGTTTTTCCAATCCCATTTTGCCCATAAATTAAAGTTATAGGCTTAAATTCGCCATTCCATGTAGGAGTTGTATTCACTGAGTAGTCAGTGAACTTTCCAACGTTTTTGATATGAATGACTTTATTAATCACTTGTTTTTCTTATATTTTAATTGTTTCTCAGCTACTTTCAAAGCTTCCAGCCCAAAATCTTCGTCCTCTAATTCATAAAGCACTTTTTCACTTAAAAAGTCAATAACTAGTTTGTCAGAGTTTGCTTTATAAAGTTCAGCCAATTTCAAAACCAATTCTTTTGAGAATTTTCTCTCTCCACGTTCCATTTTGCTTAATATAGCAACATCAATATCAGTTTGTATAGCAGCTTTTCTCAATGATAACCCTGCCTGTTCTCTTAATTCTCTTAATTTCAATCCTAGTGTTGACATTTTCTGTGTTGACTATTTTTGTCAAAGGTAATACATTTTTTACTTATTGAGTTCTGAAGATTTCAATTATTTATCAACAGTTTATTATCAATGGGCGGGTCGGAAAAAAAAGCATGTGTGTGGCTGCGAAGGGACGGTTGCAGGGAAGGGCAGCCACAC
>CAZQSR010000200.1:0-3933 GCA_964596145.1 uncultured Ignavibacteriaceae bacterium | reverse complement strand
GCAAAAAGATACATCCGGTCTGGAGGGGGCTGATTTTTGCCGAAGCTATCATTCCGGTAAAAGAGGGTTAAAAGCGCATAAATGGATTATTCAGAGTGAAGAAGTATTTAATGACTGCTTCAAGTATCTCAATGTAAAAAAAGACTGATAGGTTGTTTGGTTATACGGACAGCTTATTCTTTCACCAGATAATTGTTCATTTAGTTTATTTAATTCTTCCATAGCTTTCAAACCGAAAGGAGTAGCTGCGTTGCTTAGTCCAAGAAAGTTTGCAGAAAAGTTCATAATCATTGAGCCCATGGCAGGGTGATCAGAAGGAACATCGGGGAAAAGAAATTTAGTTACAGGTTGAAGTGCTTTAGCGATATATTTAATAATTCCAGCTTCTTCTGCAATTTTCATGATACCAAGCCACATAGCCATAATACCAATTAAACCAAGAGCTATTTTAACAGCATTCTCTGCATATTCAATTGCTGAACTTGTAACTTCTTTCATTTTTATAAATGAGATGTCTTCAAATTTTATACTTGCATCAGCACTTTTTGAATCAATTATTTTTTTAACAAATAATTTACCGGTAAGATCATTTTCTTTACCATTTACTTTAGCCATTTTTTGGAATAATGCTGGAAATGTTTTGTCAATTAAAAAATATACGGTTGATGATTTTTCATTTTTAGGGAATGACAGCTTTGTACTAAGTCTAACATCCTCCTGGATATTTTCTTTGTAGAATTTGTTAAAATTTGATTTAGTTAACACTATATTAGCTGAAGTATTAGTTCCTTCAATAGAAGAAAGTGAATCAGCAAATTGAATCTTCACGGGAATTTCTACTCCGCTTTGATATCTGTTTGCAGATCTATCACTAAAATCTGTAGAAATTGCTGCGGCTAATCCGAGCATTATGAGGCCAAGCCAAACATAATTAAGCATATTCTGAACTTTCTTTACTTAGTTGAAATGATTTGCTGGAATGGGAAAGAATGATTCCCGTTCTTATTAGCAGCAACGATTTTAATTAAATAATTGTCTTTGTCTAATGGTAGTTCAATATTAATTAAAGATTTAGAGCTATTAAAATTGAAATTATTAAAACTCAATGAATCACAAAAAACTTTTACTGAACTTGGATCGATTTCAAATTTATCCTTTATAGTGAAATTTGTCTGTAATTTATTATTGGAAATTTCTTTATTTACAAATTCAATTTTTGGTACACCATTTGCAAAATATTTACAGATTCCTTTGAATATTCCCCAGGCTTGTATTTTGTTAAATTCTTCAGTGGCTAATCTTTCTTCTTCCCATCTGTGCGTATGAAAACCGCATTCAATTAAGATGGCAGGGATTTCAGTTAATCTTAAAACTGAAAAACCAGAACCTGGATAAATCCAATAATCCGAATATGTTCCATCAAATGAACCAAGTCCACCACTATTTCTCATTGCGTAAGCCAAGTCTCTCTGAACATAACGCGCAAAGTCTCTTTCCATAGGCTCATATTCATAGTTTTCTTCTTTGGCGTGATAATATGTTGAAGTATAATTCGTCCAGTCATCCCCAGCCTTTCCCGGGGCATTATGATGTATACTGATAAAAATATCTGCTCCGCTTGAATTCGCCATTATCGAACGATCTTTCAATCCAACAGTTGAATCTTTATCCCTAGACATTACAACAATAGCGCCAGCCTGAGTAAGAAAATCTCTGAGAAATAATGCAACTCTAAGATTTGCATCAGCTTCAGTTATTAATCCTTGTGGACCTTTGTTGGTTCTGTCATCACCACCATGTCCGGGGTCAAGAAAAAATTTTACTCCTTTTATAGAAGAAGAATAATCTTTATAAAATTTATTGTAGAGTGTGTCGTTCTTAAATTCTTGAGGAATATCATAATAAGCTTTGTAGATATATGTCGGAGAGCATCCAAAGAAATATACAGAAGCTATAAAAAGTAGAATCGTCTTTTTCAAATTTACTCCTTACTGTTGAGCATAATTATATTGTTTTTCTTTTACTTTGTAAAAATAAGAAGAGGTGAGAAATGAAAAAAATTTAACTTAAAATACAGTTGAAATGGTTTTTGGAAAATACACACTCAGGGCAATGTTTTTTTTGAGGAATGTAGTTGTGGTGTCTTATTGAGTTAATTGTTGAATGAATGTCATCACCAATATACTTCAGGTCTTTGTCTGACAAATTGAAGACAACTTCAATTTCTGGATTTTTTATGAAAATCAGTTGGAGAGTAAATGATTTTATCTTTGTATACTTTTTACTTAATAAATAAGCATAAAAATTAAGTTGATTTTTATAGTGCTCAATTTTTTTATTAAGATTTTTTTTATCAATACTATCAGTTTTAAAATCAATTATATGTAAATAATTATCTTCAATTATCAATTTATCGACTATTCCAAACAGAAAATAATCATTCTCTTTAACATAAATTGGAAATTCGTTAAATGAATTTTTTGTTTTAATTAATTTTAAATAAGTCTTTGAGTTGTAGAATTTTAAAATATCAGATTTAATTTCAGTAATGAGTTTTTCTTCAATGCCTTCAGAAGAAGGGAATTCCTGGTAGAAATTGTTTCTAAGAAATTCGTCAAGTTCAGAATAGGATATATTTTTTTCAAGGACTGAATGAATTAAGCTGCCTTTTAGAGCAGAAAATCTCTTTAGTGCGTTATCATATTCTTCCTGTTCATCGTTTGAAGCAGTATTAACGCTCTCGGAAGGATTGAAATCATCTAGATAATCAATATATTTTTTCTGATTGTAAAATTTTAATACAGGTAAAAAACCTAAATCATATGTTAAATGATATTTAATCGGGCATTGATTAAAAATTGCATACTTGGTCGCAGAAATAATTTCTTCAGATATTTCATCTGAAATTTTTTCAGGTTTGATTACTAAATTAATTTTCTTCTGTTGGATTTCCTTTGAACGTTCGATAGTTAAATCTAAATGTTTTGTGACTTTAATTTCTGATTTAACTAAACCAGTATGATTAACAAAATTATAATCAACGAATTTTAAGTATTTCAAAGATTCTTCGAATGGTAGTGAATCAATTGTCAAATCAATATTTAAGCCCGTCAATAATAAGTTCATAAAACTATCTTCAGGAAATTTTATGTTCTTTGCTTTGGAAGTACAAAAGTATAAATAATTTTTTGTTCTTGTAATAGCTACATAAAACAATCGTTTTAACTCAGCAAGGTTTTTTCTGTAGGCAATATAGTCATTTAAAAGAACAATAGAAGGCTTTTTATATTCAGAAAGAAAATCATCATTTTCTGGTACTTTAATAAGTAAGCCAAACTCTTTATTGATTTCAATTTGTTTTGCTCGCAGCTTGGGGCTTACTGACTTTTCATTACAAGCATAAATAAAAACTGCTTTATATTCTAGTCCTTTTGCCTGATGAATAGTCATTAACTTAACAGTATTATTATGTTCAAAAGGTTCAGCCAGGTTTTCATCTTCAAAGTTATCAATTGAATTTTTGAGGAAAGATACATAATCATATAAATTTCTAAATCCCTGGTTAAGATAATTTTGTGAAACTGAAATTAATTTATAAAAATTAACGACTTCCTGTTCGCCATTTTCTCTTGAAGATATTACAGATAAATAATTAGTTTCTGAAACGATTTCTCTTAATGTTAAAATTATATTTTTTGAATTAACAAGCCCAAGATTTTTTGTCAATAATTCAACAATCTTATAAAGATCTTTATCGGAGGATGAAGCAGATTTAAGTTTTTGAAAGAAAGTGTTTCCATTTTCTAAGTTTACATTAAAAATTGTTGAATCAGGCAAGAAGAAAAATGGCGAGCGTAAAAGTCCAATCAGTGCTCCGTCATCTTTTGGGTTTAACAAAAATGAAAAATAATTATATACATCAATTACCATCTG
>CAZQSR010000199.1:0-3950 GCA_964596145.1 uncultured Ignavibacteriaceae bacterium | reverse complement strand
GGGGTAGCGCTCACATTTTGACATTTTTTTACTCTAAGGTGTTTCCACCAGTCATAGAGCCAGTTTCAAGACTCCAGGCCTTTTTGCAAACCCTTTATTTGCAAGGATCTTAATGAATCCAAAGTTGATATATAGTTTAAATCAAAGGTATATTCTCCAAGAAAATTGATATGTTCCCAGGCAAGAGGAGACACATAAGGAAGTAAATCTCTTTTAAGCTCACCAGTTTTTTCTAAAAAATTAATAGCTTTTGAAAGATAAACAGTATTCCATATGACAATAGCATTGATCAATAAATTAAGAGCAGTAGCCTGCTGTAACTGGTCTTTTATAGCTCTTTCCTTGAGTTCACCCCGTTTTCCAAAAAATAAGGCTCTGGCAAGAGCATTCGTAGATTCTCCTTTATTTAAGCCTTTCTGCATCCTCCTTTGTAAGTGTTCATCATAAATACAGTCCAATAGAAAAATAGTTTTTTCAATATATCCCATCTCTCTTAAAGCTATAGCAACTTTATTTTGCCTTGTATAGGAACCCAGTTTACTCATAATAATTTCTCCTGATACTTTACCTTTACGAATTGAATAAGCCAATCTTAAGACATCATCATAATTATTCTGTATGACTTTTTTGTTGATTATTCCTTTTAGATGATTTTGAATTTTAGGGTAATCGGATGGTTTACCGATTACATAAAGTTTTGCATCAGAAATATCCCTGAGTCTTGGCGCAAATCTGAAACCGAGTAAATGTGTCAGACCAAATACTTGGTCTGTATAACCTAAAGTATCTGTATAATGTTCTTCAATATTTAAATTAGTATCATGATGTAATAGACCATCTATGACATGTATTGCATCTCTGGCATTGGTATTAATAACCTTTGTATAAAATGAAGAAAATTGGTCACTGGTGAAACGATAAAATGTAGTTCCTCTACCCATACCATAATGAGGATTATATTCTGCATTTAAAGCTGAAACACCTATAGGAACTCTCATTCCATCAGAAGAAGATGTTGTGCCATCTCCCCAGAGAAAAGGTAAATGAAGCTGATTATGAAAATTAACCAGAGTGGACTGAGCAAGTTTCATTGTATCTTCATCCATTCTCCACTGTGCTACATTAACCATTTGTCTGTATGAAATACCAGGAGTGGCATCAGCCATTTTCTGAAGACCTATATTAGTCCCCATTGCAATTAAAGTTGCCATAATAACCGGTTTTTCTTCAGGATAAGGCATTTTTCCGGTAGAAGAATGAATAAAATGATTATCAAAATCTGTCCAGTGAGAAACTTCCATCAATAAATCAGTTAAATTAATCCGTGGAATCATGGAATACAAAAGGCTACTGAAGGATTTAGCCTCTTTAGGTGTATCTTTTTCTAACCGGTGAATATGTAATGTGCCATCTTCCATAAAGACATCCTTTAATTCATCGATATGGTCTACAGTTCTCTGTAATTTTGAATGCAAAGTTCTGGTTCTTTCTTCCCAGAATTCGTCAAAAGACAGACTAACTGCAAGTTCTATTTCCGATTTACATAGTTCAGACCATTCACGTTTCGAAAAAAGATATTCATTAAAATCCTTATGTTTTTTACTTCCGGCAACTGATATGTCGCCAGAACGAATACTGTTTTTTAATTCATTTATAACAGCTATCTCATAATAACGTCTGTCAATATTGCCTTCCTCGTCAAAAACATATTTTAGCCAGTTCTTTTGAATAAAATCTATAGGAGCACCTGCCGGAACAGTCCTTTTTCCGGTTTCATTTAGCTCTTTGAGAATTTCCACCGCATGTAATAACGGTCTGGCCGATTGATTTGATTTAAAATTTATGGATGTAAGTAGTGTCGGTATATACCTGCGAAGATAAGAAAAACGTTTCACCAGTAACTTTAGATGATCAGAATCAGTAGATTCTAAAATCACCTTTGCTTTAGAAACATTATTTCTGAGCTCATCCCATGATATTGCTTTTTCTATTTCTGAAGAAAAATCAAGGTTTTTATCATGTGCTGTTAGTAATACTTCTCCAACTTCTACAAAATTTCCTAAATTTTCTCTCATTATTTTATTATCTTTCTTCTGTTTTTCATCCTGTGCTTTCTTGGATTTAGATAATTGGCGGGAAATCTGTCTGTCATTAATTTCAATAGCCTGATCTATTAAATTCTGGCTTAAATCCAAAAGATACACAACAAGAATGGCATATCTTTTTTCTTTATCAAATCGGCGAAAAGAAAAAGGGTTATAGTTTGAGCCAAGTTTTGTTAATTGTTTCAATCTATTTTGAGGGATGGCATTTAAATTTATTTTAAGGTCAATATTCTTAATAAATTCAAGTTTTTTTATGACTTTTAAGAATGCATCAGGAGAAGCATAACCTGGTGATGTATTTAACCAACTCAAGAAGGTATTAGATGTATTATATTTTCCTTCAATTATGTTATCAAGTTTTTCTTTTTGTTCTGATGATAAAGATTTATTTATAATACTAAAAATTGTTTTTTCTGCTTTTTCTCTTACCTCCCAGACTATCCTTTCAATAGTAGAAATTGCAGGGAGGAATACTTTATTTTTCCTTAATTCTTCCAGAGTTACATCAATCAGATGAATTGCATTACCACTTTCCATAGCATGAGGATATAGAAATTTAATAATCTTTTTATATTGATAATCATTAAAATAATGGTATTTATATTCTTTAACTATATTTTCCAGATGTTTATTTTTTGTAGCTTCGCGTTTGTTATATTGTATAAATTCTTTTTTATCCACTTTTATCTGTCCGGAAATATATTCTAAAACTATATCAGGTATTTCTTTTACCTGTGATAACGTCCATCCTAAATACCTTATTACACCTAATTGAACAGCAAATCCAATACGATTATAATCCCTTCTATGGCTCCTAATTATTTCTATATCATATGGGGTCATGGTGAAATACGTTGCCAGTTGATGTTCACTCATATTTGATGGTATGGATGTATAAAGAATTCTTTCTGCTGGTGTAAGTAAATCTCTTCCTCTTCTTGTCATGAGAAGTTTCTCCTTAATAAAATTTTTGAATTCCACCAATAATACTCAAGTAGATTGAGTATTATTCATAATTTACTACTTTCTATTGCCATATAAGCTTTTGATTAGTTTGATATATTTTTTTACTCATAAAGATTATTTTATATAATACTTAATGTATAATATATAGTACCAAGTATTATAAATTGGAGGAGAGCTTTTTGAAATATGTTCAGCCTATAAGGAATAAAAAAGTTATCGAACAGATTAAAAAAATACTGAAAGCTACGAATTTAAGAAATTATTGTCTCTTTACTGTAGGAATTAATTCCGGCCTTCGTATCAGTGATCTTCTCAATTTAAAAATTAATGATGTATTACTGGAAGATGGAATAGTCAAAGATAGGATTACTATTCAGGAACATAAAACAGGTAAAACTAAAAATTTCCCCATAGCAGATACGGCAAAAAAAGCAGTATTAGAGTATTTAAATACAAGAGATTTCCAGAAAGATGAACCTTTATTCCTTTCAAGAAAGGGGAAAAGAGCAATCAACAGGCAACAGGCAAATAAGATTATTAATGATATTGCCAGATTGATTGGCCTTGAAGGCAGATTTGGTACACATTCTTTGAGGAAAACTTTTGGTTATCACGCATATCAATCTGGAATTGATATATCTATATTACAGAAATTATTTAATCATTCTGCTCCATCTGTAACTCTGGCATATATGGGAATTACTCAGGATGATTTGGATGAAGTTTATTTAAATTTGAATTTGTAATTAATCTCTTTTCGATTATGATATTTTAAGTATTCATGCGGGTTTCACAACTTTACATAGTCTTTTAAACTGGCTTGGAATAAGGAAAAGAATGCTTAGAGTAAAAAAATGTCAAAATGTGAGCGCTACCCCT
>CAZQSR010000198.1:0-3977 GCA_964596145.1 uncultured Ignavibacteriaceae bacterium | reverse complement strand
TTGTGTGCCGCCAGAACCACCTGCATAGTAAATGCCAATAATAGAATTTGTTACATTAGAAACTGATGTAGCACCGCAGTTCATAATTTTATTATAACCAACATTGTATGCAGTTGTACCTGACAAATTTATTCCTGTGAATGAGCCGGGTGCGGTTGCATTTTGAGAAATATTCGCAATTGTATTTTTCCAAATATTACTCGTACAACCAGCCACATAGATTCCATAGACTGAACCTGTACCGCTAAGAATTATACTTGGAGAACCAGGAGTATAAGATGTACTTCCAATAACATTTCCAGTAACTGTTCCAATATTAATAAGTCCTGCTGTACAATAAATACCGTCAAAGTTTGCTGTACTAGTGCTAGTAAGATTAATATTACTGATAGTATTATTTTGGACAGAAGTGGCAGTCGCAGTTCCAACTACAAGATAAATGCCATAAAATGTAATAGCACCACTATTTATCCAAGGAGTTCCTCCGCAATTTGCACTTGAACCTCCAATATAATTTCCTGTTATATTGTGGTTATTCCCCGCTCCAATATAAATACCATACTGTGTAGTTGATGGTGGAGTTGAAAGATTGTTATAGAAACTATTATTTGTAATTATGCAACCATCACTAACTGTTGAAAAATAAATACCATAACCTGAAAAATTATAAATATAATTCTCATTAACAGTAATAGTATTTGTACTTAAAGCAGAATAAATACCATTTGCAGGAGCACCAGTCGTTCCAGATGTTGCATCTCCGATTCTATTGTTAGAAATGGTAACATTATTTGTTCCAGAAGAACCAATTACTATTGCTCCACGCGTAGAGGTAGTTCCGTTATTTTCAATAGTACAATTTGTTAGAGTACAATTTATTGAACCATTTGTAAATTGAATTGTTGCACCAGTATTAGCAGGAGTGCTATTAGTATTGACAAATTTTAAGTAACTAGCTCCAGGTGTATTATTAGGAGTTACTAAACCACTAATTGTTACTCTATCAGCACCATTAATATTAATCATCGGATTGCCACTAGTTACGGCGTTACCAGTAATTGTTCTCAGTGTAGTTCCATCCGGTTGGATAGTAAGTGTATAATTACCAGTTCCTTCTTCAGACCATTGATTTAAAGATACTGTTCCTGGTTCAGTAATATCTGAAATGATATTAGCTGTTAAATTTCCTGTTACAGCACTATTATTGATAGCATCAAACAAACCACCTGTACCAGTCAAAGTAGTATAATTCCCACCGGTACCAACGGTTTTAACTCCACTTATTTCACCAGTTATTGTGTAAGAATAAAGTGTTGTCGGAGCGACATTAATGTTCTGAATTGGAGGATTTGGACTACCACCAGCACCAAAAGGTAAAGAAGCTAAATTATTCACTGCATCCTGAGCAACGACAAAATATTGAATGATATCGCCTGTTGTAACAGAACCACCATAGATTTGACTATAGTCTATTGTAAAACTAAATGGACTGGTTGAATTTGAAGCAACAACATATTTCCAGCCTTCACTAGCAGGATCATTATCAATAAATGTATCTACGTCAGTAGATTTTTTATAATATAAACGAGGTAAATTAGCACCTGTTGAGACACCAACATTATCTGTAATGGTTGCAAAGTTTGTTAATACTCTGTTTGAAATTGTCCCGTTACCTAACTGTGTGTAAGTAATAGCTGGAGGGAAAATATCAACAATAGTGAAATTACCAGCATCTGCTCCTATGTCTGTAGGAGTTAATGAACTTCTAGTATCACCGTCATAATCTGTAGTTATATATGCAATAGAATTTCCACTACTTTCAATAGGAGTAGGAGATTGAATGTGTAAGTCAACATTTGAAGAATTACCTGATGGTAAAACAAAATTTGGGTTACCAAAACCACTATTACCATCTTTTGATGTCGCAGTTTTCCAAGCAGTTAATGTCGTTCTATCATTAGTTCCGCCATTATCAGTACCAAGAACACCTCCAGTTCCGTCAACATAGAATAAATTAAAATCGGATACTAAAGTTGTCGTGTTATTTAAATAAACAGCATAATGCTTCCCGGTACTTGTTGAATTTGAACGAGCGTTATAAAAAATGTTATTCATTAATGTATCAGCAGCACCTGTTCCACTTTTCCTGAAAGCAAAAGTGCTTTGATTTTGTGAGCCAGCAATTCCGGTTCCACCAATATAAACACTATTATGCATTATTGAATTTCTTTGAGTTGTTTCTTTCCAGATTCCTGCGATCCAATAACCACCAGTAATTGAGTTGCCATCTTTGTCAATACCAAGTCGAACCATATTATTGAAAACATTCAATGCACAATTTACATTGTATATACCAATCATACGACCATTACCGGAACTAGAATGTTTTAAACTATGAATATAGTTGCCAGAAACTGTACTAACTGTCGATGTCGCATTTGAAATATATATTCCATATATATCTGTTGCAGCAGTTGCCGTAGTGTCTAATAATGAATGTACTATGTTATTGGAAATATTATGCTCACCGCCCGCAGTTGAATTAACAAATGCAATACCAATAAGTGGTCCGGTAGAACCAGTGTTTGTTCTTGAACTATAAGTAATTAAGTTATAAACAGTGTTACCGGTAACTGTATATTTTGTTGTGGCGCTTGAAGGGCCTAGATACATACCGACTAATGAAGGACCGGTGTTAGTAGAAGTGGAAGTTATATTAGCAACTGTGTTATTTGTAATCATTACAGATGCATTAGTTGAAGTTGAATTTATTCCACGAGTATTGAAATTAGTAGTGGTATTTCCAGCATTATTTACTATGTTATTTGGTACAGTCGTACTACCGATTGTATTTCCTGAAATAGTTAAAGGACCTGTTACTGATGTAGAAATTAAATATAAATTAATTCTAACTGAAGAAGTTGAAACATTAGCTGTAAAACCACCTAAAAAGTTGTTATTAAATACAACTGTGCCAGAACCTGCAAGGTTAGCCCCAAGTACTAGAATCCCTGCATCAGTTCCAGAGTTATTATATACAATTGAATTTGTAGATGTTGTAGAACCCACAGTATTTCCTGTAATATTACCAATATTTACATTTCCAGCCGATACATAGATTCCAATAAATCCTGAAGAACCTGAAGTTGAAAATCCAGTGGTGATATTGATATTTCTAATAGTATTACCTTGAACACTTGATGCAGTAGTTGCTCCGACATTCATTTCTAAAACCCATAACCTTGCAGAACCAGAGGATATTGTATATGTACCATTTGAGTTTGGACTGTTTCCACCCATATGGTTATTAGTAACAATAAAATTATTTCCTGAAGTATTATTGCAAGAGATCATATAATGAATTACTGCTGTAGCAGAATAAGTTCTGGCGGATGTTTGATATAAACTATTATTTGTTATTGTCCAATCAGTATTACCGATTGTTAACCTTATTCCATAAGTTGAAGTTGTTGAAGTGGTACTAATATAAAAGTCGTAAATATTACAATTAGAAATTGTATTATTACTGTTAAAATGAGTACTTGTTGTTGTTGTTCCAGATGAATATATTGCTGTTCCTGTTCCACCCATTGCATCAATATTACAATTATCGATCAAGTTATTATCGTTCCCGGTTGTTCCTGTAGTTGTTCCAAATTGGATTACAGCAATACCACTGGCTGAAGGAAGATTTCCTTTTATTGTACAATACTTAAAAGTATTATTAGAAGCATCGTTTTGTAAAAGTACTGTTCTTGAACCAGCAGTGGTATATATATTTTCAATTGTTAATTGACTTGTTGTCACAACACCACCATGACGACCATCAAAAGTAATATAATCTGCATCATCTAACACTAATGTTGAAACGACTGTACTATTTGATATTAATAAATTGGTTGCACCTGTTTCAGGTCTGAATGTAACAGTCTTTGTAGCATCTGAATAAATATTTGGGATGACTAGAGGAAAACTCT
>CAZQSR010000197.1:0-3985 GCA_964596145.1 uncultured Ignavibacteriaceae bacterium | reverse complement strand
AGAGCAGCAGCCTTCTAAGCTGCGGGTCGTGGGTTCGAATCCCGCCCGGATCACAGACAAGCCCCCTATATAGGGGGCTTTTTTGTTGTATATCAGTATATTAGCCTATTATTTAGCACTTTGCTTACATTGGAAAAATGAGTAAAATGTTAACTTTTTGTTGACTTTGCGCTACTTTTGCGCTACCTTTGTTAAAAAATGTGCTACCTGTATGAGAATGATATTACATTTCAACCGAAAAAATCAATCCGGAAAAGCCCCTGTTCAATTTGAAATCTACTTAAACAGATCTGAACGAATGTATTTCAGCCCTGGGGTAGTTATTGAATCAAAATACTGGGATGCTAAAGCAAATCAGGTAAAAGGCATACACCCGGAATCCCAGTTGATGAATTTAAAGATTGAGAGCTTAAGAACAAAACTTTTAAGCCTTGTAAAGAAATATGTTGAATCAGGAATAACACCGTCAAAGGCTATGTTTAAAAGGGATTTTGAAGGTAAAAAGGAATTTACTGAAACCCTGAATGAATACATTGAAAAACAACTTAAACATGATATGCCGGGACTTGCATATTCAACATACAAGCAGCATAACGGAGTATTGAAGAATCTGAATAAGTGGAAAACTGTTTTGTTTACTGATATTGATTCAGATTTTCTGAAACAATATCATAATCATTTACTTGCAACCATGAAGCAAAGCAGTACTTCAAAAAATCACAAAGTACTAAGAAAATACTTAAGGCGCGCATTTGCTGCAAAAATGATTGATGAAAACCCTTACAATAATTTTAAGATTCCTGCATGCGCAAGGCGAATGATATTTCTAACTGAAGAAGAAATTAACAAGATCAGAGAAAAGGAATTCAGCACGGCCAGAATGAATGTTGTAAAAGATATATTCCTGTTTCTATGCAATACAGGTATGGAATATTCAGACGTGATGGCCTTAAAACACGAGGATATTGTTATAAATGAAGGGAACCACTTCATTATTAAGCCCCGGGAAAAGGTAAGCACAGAAATGCAAGCTATTCCGCTTATGAATGAAGCACTGGAAATAATTCAGAAATACAGCGACAAAGGTAAGCAGGGGTTAATTTTTCCACGGAGATCAAACCAAAGGTTAAACACCTATTTAAAAGAGATCGCTGATGTTTGTGGAATTGATAAACCGATTACAACAATTGTTGCCCGGCATACATTTGCCACACTGATGTTAACCAGAGGTTTGCCACTGGAAACGGTCAGCCACATTTTAGGCCACAGCAACACCAAAACAACCCGTAATTATGCAAAACTGGTTACATCAAAGATCACAAACGACCTGAAAAGGATGAACATTGAAAAAATTTAACGACCCAAAAACAACCCAGCCATGACAGCACGTTTAAATTTTCTCAAAAGACAGTTAAGTTTTGTCCGGGATGAGTATGGTAGGACAATGAGTGATTTAATATTTCAAAGGTACAGAAACGAAAAAGAATATAACACCCTGATAAATAGACGAGATCAGCTCGAAGAAAAAATAAATAAACTTGATTTACAGGTATTTATATTTACACCCGACGAAGAAGAACCGGAAGAAACAAAACCTACCGGGAAGCTGATAACATTCAATTTCAAATAATTTTCAACATACTGTTAAGACTTTTAATAAAAAAACGGAACATTGTTCCAGTAGGAAAATAGAAAACAGCATACATATTTGCACCAACGAACCATAATAAGTAAATAACATGAAAACTGAAAAAGCAACCGTTAATCTGAAGAGTTTAACAGAACAGGAAATTAAAGATGGAACACGGAGAATAACCAATCTGATTTATGATTCCGCTGAAGTGAACCGGCCCCCGCAGCTTATTAGAGAAATACAACTGGCGGAAATGTTCAACGTAACCACAAAGACAACTGCAAGCTGGCGTAATGCCGGAAAACTGGCATACGTGAAAATTCATGGATCAATTTACTATTCACTTGATGATGTCCGGGCTTTTATTTCTCAACACAGGGTAAAGGCCACTATATAACCAAAACAGATTTTTTTTAACAACCAAAACCCAAAAAACAATGAAAACTTTCAATCAGTACAAAAGAGAATTCAAGGCAAGAAAAACCAGAAAGGGCAAAATCAATGTATTGGAAAGGGCATTAGAGGCCTTAACTTCTCATGAAGACCAATTTAAAGTATTTAATCTTTTACGATCATTCAGAATAAGTGAAGAGATTAAAGAAAATCGAATCAGAAACAGCGGAAAATTATAACCGTTAATTCAACAATTAAAGGGGGGCACCTCGCCAAAAGTGCCCTCCTTAGTTACTTACAACCAAAACACAAAGATAATGAAAAAATCTATCTATTACAATTTTCCCATTAGCTTGCTAAGACACAGGGAAGCATTTTCGGGCACCAAAATGGATTATAAAAAGAATTTATATCAAATCAGCGAATATTGTTCAGGGGAATTATATTCATTAGGATGGAATTCTAAAGACGTTGAAGAAGAACTCAATATAAAAATTTCCCAGAAAAAACAAATATATGCCAGTAATTCGATTCAGACCTTTAAAATGTTCAATGATAAAACTGTTCCTGTAACCGGTATTCAGTATGATCTATATTGGCAATTTAGAAACAGTCAAAAAGAAGATTTTGATTTTCAGTGCTTATGGGCATTCCTGGCAATTAAAAGCATTGTTGGAAAAAAACCATATCAGAAAATCACGAACAAACTTTTAATAGCACGTATGGCGGGATTTGCAAGCTACAAAAAGCTTGAAGAGTATTTTAATGGCAGACCATTTCCAAAGCATATCTTGAACCCTGACGATCATTATAAAACCCGGTATGCACTTGATAAAATTAAGAGGGAACTAACAAAGCATTTCAATGTAAATTTTTACGGAATTGGTTCACGTGGTTTCTATGCAACGACAAAACTAACTCTCGAAAAATTAATTTTTGAGGTTGAAAAGAACCGGCAAAAACATGTTTTGGCTGCAGAACGGCAAACAGCAAGAGAAATCCGGATAAAAGTTCTAGAGCAATTGAAGCATGAAAAACAATTATCCAGCACATTACAAGAGGCTGGCATTAATGCAGCATCATCTTAGCATGATCACAACATCAATAACAACATCATGTACCACATCGAGTACCACATCGAGTACCACACCTAAATAAACTGTTTATAATAAATTGATTTAATAAACAGGATTAATAAATTGTTTTAATAAGGCTAAAAACACACAAAAAATGATTTTTGGTTTAAAAAGCTTTAATAAATGATAAAAAACACCCTTCTGCCGGAATAATCCAATCTATTTATTACGGTAGCTAAGTAACTGATATTCAACACTTGTTTGTTTTGAAAAGTTGCGGAAAATTTATTAAAAAAATTGCCGGTTGAAAATTGAATAAAAAATTATTTAAAATGCTGTCAATCAATAAGAAAGAAAATTTTTTAAAAGAAAAGACCGGGGGGAGGGTTGATCCTTCCAGCCCTGCCGGGATTAATCGACTCCCCAGCCACAAATGTATGCATGCAAAATTGGAGAAAATGGGTAATGATGTATTTGAGAAAGATTTTGAGGAAATTGAAAACGGATGCGAATATCCGAATATAAAATTACTGGCTTCATTCAGTCGATCAGGAGATCCCCGGGATTTTGAGGATTGGGTTCATATTTTAATGCGCAAGTACGACATTTCAAGACATAGAGCGTATAATTTAGCCGAAGATATTGCAGTTTTTTATTTTGATAAACAGCGTTTTACCTCTTATAGCTGCTTTAAGAACACAATAAATGAGATTTATAACCGAAAAAAAACAAACAGGTAAAATTGACAAGTTACTTGTCACTTTTTGAAATCGGCTACAATATATTTGTTGCATCATTATCGCAAAATTATCATGTTCAGCACACACTTTCAATACGGTGAATCCCTTCCGAAAACTGTAACAATCCCGAATCCCGGCAGAAC
>CAZQSR010000196.1:0-4006 GCA_964596145.1 uncultured Ignavibacteriaceae bacterium | reverse complement strand
TACAACGATGAAAAACTTTATAACCGCCAAGATTACGATTTCTGGTTAAGATGCGCTGAAAATGGAATTAGTTTTAGTTTTCAAAATTTATATGGAACACTTGCACTTGTTAGAACTCACAAAGAAAGTATGAGCACAAACAAAAAAAAAGTTTTACAAAATGTGGTTATGCTTTATAACAAACATATGAACAGAACTAAAGTATCTGCTGCTAGAAAAATATTTAAAAAGAGATTAGGAAAAAATCTGGGATTAATTGCAGTAGAAGATTTGAATGAGAAAAATTACTATGAAAGTGTCAAAGGATTTCTTAATGCTTTCCGATTTACTGCAAATCCACGATGGTTATTAAATATGGTTATCGGTATAATTTCACCTAGAGCTTTGTCCAAATCAATTAATTCATCCACTTCAAGTTTAATTAAAAGAGGTTTTAAATTTGAAGAAACAATCTAATGAGAGACAGTTTACGAAAGCTTATCAACTGATTAGCGAAGATATTATTGTGGAATATGATAACTCTGCTGGGGAAGATCATAAATACTGGAAACATAAATGGAGTAAACTTAAAATTGAAAACTCGTTGAAAAAAGCCGAACTCGGATATTTGGGGAAAATGTCTTTTTTAAAGAAATATTTACCTGCGAAAGGAAAAATTCTGGAAGCCGGTTGTGGAAAAGGAAATATTGTTTTAGCCTTAAATAAACTTGGTTATAATACTACAGGCATTGATTATGCAAAAGAAACCGTAAAGAAAGTGAAACAACTTTATCCTTCTTTACCAATAGAATATGGAAATTTATTGGAGCTAAATTATCCAGATAAGTGTTTTGATGTTTATCTGTCACTTGGTGTAATAGAACATTATGAAGAGAAAGAAAATGTTATCAAAATATTTGAAGAAGCGAAACGAGTAACAAAAAGTATGTTTTTCTTTTCTGTTCCGTTTTTTTCTCCTGCACTAAAAATGAATTACAAAAAAGGTTTGCTGAATAAAAATATTGAATCGCAAAAATTTTTTCAAAAATATTTTACCAAGAAAGCATTTTATGGTATGCTTTCAGAATTCGATCTCATTCCATTTGACTATGTTTTATATGCAACATATGTAGGTTTACAGAGATACAATAATTTATTTAAAACACTCTGGAATCAAAATAAAATATTTAGATTTGCATATAAGAAAAGTGGAAGACTCTTAGACTTCGCTTTAGGTAAAAAATATGCTCATATGATTGGCGCATGGTGTACAATTAAAAATAAAAATTAATGAAAATTGCATTCGTATTAACTAATTATCCGTCGAGTGGTGCTACTTTTATCACTAACCAGATGACAGGTCTGATTGATCTTGGACATGATGTTCGAATTTTCGCTCTTTCACCTCAACAAGGATTAAAAAAACTACATGAGGATGTAGTTGAATATGGGCTGCTTAATCGACTTGAATATCATGGAAAACCATTAAACAGAATTGAAGAACTCAAAGTACTATTTGGTGACTTTCTAAATTCTCCAAAAGCATTCTTTAAGAGAATTAATAATTCTTTAAATTTAGAAATGTTCGGGAAAAGAAGTTACACTGGACTTGCTTATTTTTTATTAAGAACTTTCGAGAAATTTAGAGATATAGATGTTTTTAATCCCCATCTTGGTACTACGGGAATTAATTCACTTTTTCTTAAAGATTTATACCCAAACTCAAGACTTATAGTACATTTTCATGGTGGGGATCTTACTCTTCGGGTTAGACAAAGAGGAACTCATATTTTTGAAAAACTTTTTAAGACATCTGATCTTATTACTTCGCAGAGTTTCTATTCACGAGATTGTTTGATTTCAATAGGGTGTCCACCGGAAAAAATTATTAAACATCCGGTTGGAGTTGATCTCCAGAAATTTAAATACAAAGAAAGAATCCTTAAACCTGATGAAAAGAAAAAACTTTTAATTATATCTCGACTTGTAGAAAAGAAGGGACATATCTTTTTACTTAATGCATTTTCAGAAGTATTAAAGAAAAGACAGGATGTGGAGCTTCATATAGTCGGTGATGGCGAATTAAAAAAAGTAATCAAGAACAGGATTGAAGATGATGAACTTCTTCGAAAAAATGTTTTTCTTCATGGATTTATGACTTTAAATGAAGTAGTGAAATCCCTTAACGAAAGCCATATATTTATTCACCCAAGTGTCACAAGCATGAGGTGGGCAGATCAAGAAGATACAACAACTGTTTTGCTTGAAGCACAAGCAATGGGTTTGCCTGTTATTAGTACATATCATGCTGGTATTCCAGAAGTTGTGATAAATGAAAAAACTGGTTTACTCGTTCCTGAACGTGATGAAAAAGGATTAGTTGAAGCAATTAATTATTACATATCGAATCCCGAACTATGGAACGAAATTGGCAAAGCAGGAAGAAAACTTATGGAAGATAAATTCGATATTCGAAAATTAAATAAAAAATTAGAATGGATTTTCCTGAAAGTAAAAGAAATGAAACCAGGAGAAAATATTGGAATTGAGAGTACAGAAGAAATAGAAGTTGATTTATGAAAATTGGATTTATTTTAACAAACTATCCTTCAAGCGGCTCAACTTTTATTACAAACCAGATTACCGGGTTAATCGATATGGGACATGATGTAAGAATTTTTGCTCTATCACCACAAAAAAATCTTGAAAAAATTCATGAAGATATTGTTGAATATAAACTGCTTGATAAACTTGAGTATCATGGTAAACCACTAGGACGTGATAAAGAAATTACAACATTAATTGATGATCTGTTTTCTCATCCAATAGATTTTACAAAGCGATTTACTAATTCATTAAATTATAAAAGATTCGGAAGAAGAAGTTTAACTCTTGCTTCATATTTCCTTTTAAGAACATTTGAAAGACATAAAGATATTGAAGTGCTTAATCCGCACTTAGGCCCAGTAGGATTGAATTCATTATTCTTAAAAGAAATGTACCCTCATATAAAATTTATAACTCATTTTCATGGATTTGATTTTACATCAAGGGTGAGAAGCCTTGGTTCTGATTTGTATGATAACGTTTTTCAAAAAGCTGATTTGATAACAACACAGAGTTATTATTCACGAGATTGTATTATTTCAATCGGGTGTCCTCCGAATAAAGTTATTAAACACTCTCTCGGTGTTGATTTAGATAAATTTGATTTTAAACTTCGGGAGCTTAAAGGAGATGAAAAGAAAAAACTTGTAATTGTTTCCCGCCTTGTTGAAAAGAAGGGACATCGAGTTCTTCTTTCTGCACTGTCCAAAATATATAAAAAGCGGGATGATATTGAACTTCATATTGTTGGAGATGGAATGTTGAGAAATGATATTGAAGGACAGATAAATATTGATTCAAACTTAAAGAAAAATGTGTATTTACATGGATTTAAAACTCAGAATGAAGTTAAAAATATTCTGGATGAATGTCATATTTTTATTCATCCTAGCATAACCGGAATGCGTTGGGCTGAGCAGGAAGATACCACAACCGCTTTAATTGAAGCACAAGCAAAAGGATTGCCCGTAATAAGCACATTTCATGCAGGTATTCCGGAAGTTGTTCAGCATAAAATGTCCGGTTTGCTTGTGCCAGAAAGAAATGAAAAAGAGCTTATAGGTGCAATAGAATATCTATGTGATAACCCTGAAAGATGGGTTGAAATGGGAAAGGCAGGAAGAGATTTTGTTGAAAAAAAATTCAATATTCGCAAATTAAATCAAAAGTTGGAATTTATCTTTCAATCACTCTTAAAGAATAAAACTCTTAATATAAAAAGTTCAGAAGAAATTTCGATTTAATTTTTAACGCAACAAGAATTGTACAAAACAGAATTTATTTCTTCCTTTAAGGAGTTCCAGGAACTTGGTTCCATCTGGGATCAAGTACTTGAAGAATCATATAGTCACAATATCCATTTACAATATGAATGGCTATTTAATTGGTATAAATACTTTGGTAAAGAAAGTCAATTATC
>CAZQSR010000195.1:0-4046 GCA_964596145.1 uncultured Ignavibacteriaceae bacterium | reverse complement strand
CATATATATCTTCCGCTTTATTATTAGTATTTCAAACTATTAAAAAACATCCAATCGCAACATAACACAAAATAGTCACATTCACTTCACCTCAGCAGTGGCGATGAATAAGGCGAGACCGAGGCGGCAGTTACATAATAAAATCAGTTCAAAACATAAATCAATCGTAACTACATATCTAACTTAATAAAACTCATTTATTATTTCCAAATCAATTCTATCATCTTCCATCAAAATTTCTCCCACACCCCCCCTCCTTCTCTTCCCAAGAGAAGGAGGCAGGGAGGATGAGTTCCCATCCCTCCCCAAAAGAACCCCCAATCACTAAACAAAAAGCCCCGCTAACAAGCAGAGCTAAAAAACCCCATAACAAACTAAACCATAAAACAATAAACTATTCCAATTAAACTCTAATTTACAATCTCCAACAAATCCTTTTTCGCACTCTTCGCAACAAACATCTCAATCAACGCAATCAAAAAAGCCAGTATCAAAAACATTTTCCACAACTCCGAACCATATCGAGCCTGCTTTACTGCCTTTACTATATCATCATCTGCTTTAATAAAAGCCGCATTACTTTTAGCTTTAATTTTCTGCAAATAATCTTTTAATTCTTTATCGCTCATATACTTTACAACAGACTCCAGAGGATTTGCATTCACAGAAACATAGTCAGACAACTTATTCCCCGAGAAAAATTTATAATTACCTATCTCACTCAAACCGTCGTAACTAAAATACAAACCCTCATCACTATTATTAATTGCAATATTTTCTTCTTTCCCTCGTGGCATAATAACTTTTATCTGCTTCCCCACGTATCTGGAGAGATTTAATTCATATTTGTTCCCTGCAACTAAGTTTGTATCCTCTCTCTCTCTTGATGATAGATACAAAACAGACTTATAAATCAACGGCACAAAAATATTTTTCAACGGAAGATTACTTTGCTCAATATTCGGACAAACTGACATCAACAAAATTTTCCCTTTTTCATATTTATACTCTGCAAGGAATGATGAATTATCATTTAAGCCGATAATATTTTTACCCGCACCAGCAGTAAAGAAACGAAAGTATGAATAAATATCAGGTGACTCAATTTTCCTTTGTCGCTTATCGCTAAAAAGATTTCCAAACAACGGATGCTCATAATCTATTGATGAAAAATTTATCTTATCCGAAGAATTTTTTAACTCTACAAATGAATTTGCCTGGGGAATATTAAGCTCGCTGCAAATTTTATTTACCGAAGAAATAGTTGATTTGCTTCCCGGAGAAAATAATAAACCGCCGCCTGCTTTTAAGTATTCTTTAAGTCGGGTTAAGTTATCTGCCTTTTCAGAACCATTAATAATAATAGCCTCATACCTGTTTATATCAATAGATGAAACAAGGTTTAGGCTCTTTTGTTCAATCTCAATGAAGTTTTTACTATCACCTGCACTTAATGCAAGTTGAATAAATCGTGAATCATCAGGAGAGTCATTCAAAATTAACAGCGGTAATTTATCCGGCACAACAATAGCAGCATAGCGACGATTATCCCGCATCAATTCATCATCTTCTATTTCTATAAATATTTCATTGAATCCGGAGTTCTTAATTACAGATTCAAACTCAACTTCTTTTGTCTCACCGGCATTTAAAGTTATACTCTTCTGAGCAGAGCGTTCTCCGTTTATAAATAACGATACAACAAAATTATTCAATGTGTGATTGGAATAGTTAGTAACAAAGGCGCTTAAAGTGATTGTCTTATCTTTTTGAAATATTTGTGAATTCAGTTTAAGGTTATCTATTCCTGAATTGAATACATCTTTTAGCGGAAAGCTAAAGAAATATAATCTAACTTTATCATTTAGTAATTCAGAAAAGTCAGAAAATACTTTTTCATTTGCCAGCCGGCTTTCCTGGAGGTCGGAAATTATATAAATCTCTTTATTAAAATTCTTAGATTCTTCAAGTAAAGTTGCTGCTTTTATAACTGCACTATGAATTGTTCCACTAATATCTGAAGTAGTAAAGTTATTTATTTGTCTTTTTATCTCTTCAAGGTTATTTGTCAACACGCTTTTTGTTGATGACTGTTCGCCCGTAAAAATAATAGCTGCATCGTCACCATCTTTTAACAGATTCAAAAGTTTTATTGCAATAGATTTAGATTGATTGATATACGAACCACGAGAATCAATTACTTCCATGCTAAAAGTATTATCGATTATAAAAACTGCAGTAGTTTTTGCAACCGAAGCCGCACCACCAATCGAAATTCCTTCAAGTGTTGGACGTGCAAATGCAGTAACAAGGAATAAAATAATAAGCACACGCAATGCAAGCAATATCCACTGCTTCAGTTTAATCTTTCTTATTTTATTTTTTTGCAGTTCCTTAAGGAACATCAACGTACTAAATTCAATCTTTTTCAGTTTACGCAAATTTAAAAGATGAATAAGAACAGGAATTGATGCTGCAATTAATCCAAATAAAACTGCGGGATTAAGGAAAGTCATTAGCTAAAAATTTCCATAATTAAAATTTATTTTCCTTTTGCAATTAAGTTTAATGCGCTGCCGGCTTTAAACCATTCAAATTGTCTTTCGTTAAATGAATGGTTTAGAAGAATTTCTTCAGTCAAGCCGTCAGAGTGTTTAATAATCATTTTAAAAGGTTTGCCGGGTTTAAATTCATTTAATCCAACAATGCTGATTTTATCATCTTCTTTTATTTTATCATAGTCCGCAGGATTGGCAAAAGTTAATGGCAGCATACCTTGTTTTTTTAAATTGGTTTCGTGAATACGTGCAAAACTTTTTACTATAATTGCTTTTCCATTAAGAAATCTTGGTTCAAGAGCTGCATGCTCTCTTGAAGAACCTTCTCCGTAGTTTTCGTCTCCAACAACAACCCAGCCAACATTCATTGCTTTATATTCGCGTGCAACTTCGGGAACAGATTTATATTCACCGGTATAAATATTTTTTGTTTTTCCTGCATCACCCGTAAATGAATTGATAGCCCCGATAAACATATTATTGGAAATGTTATCGAGGTGTCCGCGGTATTTTAACCACGGTCCCGCCATTGAAATATGGTCGGTTGTGCATTTACCTTTTGCTTTTATAAGTACAGGAATGTCAATAAAATCTTTTTCATCCCATGGTGAGAATGGTTTAAGTAGTTGTAAACGTTCACTTGCAGGGTCAACTATCACTTCTACTTTACTTCCATCTTCAGGTGGCGAAACAAATCCGCCTTCTCCTTTATCAAAACCTTTTGCAGGCAATTCATCGCCAACAGGAATCTCTAATTTTACTTTCTCTCCTTTATCATTAATCAGTTCATCAGTTAAAGGATTAAAAGATAAGCTTCCGGCAATTGCAAGTGCAGTAGTTATTTCAGGGCTTGCTACAAAAGCTAAGGTTTCTGCATTCCCGTCATTTCGTTTTGCAAAATTTCTGTTAAAAGAAGTAACTATTGTATTTCTTTCACCGGTTTGTATATCCATTCTTTTCCACATTCCAATACAAGGGCCACAGGCATTCGCAAGAATTGTTGCACCAAATTCTTCAAGAATTTTTAATTGTCCGTCTCTTTCAATTGTTGCCCTAACCTGTTCGCTACCCGGAGTAACAGTAAAACTTGATTTTGCTTTTAATCCTTTTGCAAGCGCCTGTTTCGCAATTGAAGCAGCTCTATCAATATCTTCATAACTTGAATTTGTGCAGCTTCCAATAAGAGAAACAGAAATCTTATCAGGATAATTTTTTTCAACTACTGCTTTTTTCATTTCTGAAATTTTCCACGCAAGGTCAGGAGTAAAAGGTCCATTAATATGCGGCTCAAGTTCATCAAGATTTATTTCAATAACAGAATCAAAATAATTTTCAGGTGATTGATAAATTTCTTCATCATCGGTCAAAACATCTTTCATTGTTCCAACAAGTTCGGCAAGGTCTGTTCTTCCTGTTGATTTTAAGTATCTTATCATACTTTCATCAAGCGGAAAGACAGAAGTTGTTGCACCAATTTCAGCTCCCATA
>CAZQSR010000194.1:0-4051 GCA_964596145.1 uncultured Ignavibacteriaceae bacterium | reverse complement strand
CCCTTTAAAAAGGACTATTTGATTGTTGAAAATTTTTTTAAGTTTTTATAGTTCATTGATGAAACAAATGATTTATATTTGACAAAAATTGTCAAGTTAATATTTTCAAATTGAAAACAGCAGGAGAAATAATAAGAGAAAAAAGAGAAAAGAAAGGATTGCTATTGCGACATGTTTCTGCACAGCTCGACATTGACACGGCTATACTTAGTAAAATAGAACGAGGCGAAAGGAAAGCAACAAGAGAACAAATTAATAAGTTGGCTGAAATTCTTGAAATCAACAAGGAATCCCTGATAGTTCAATATTTGTGCGAGAAAATTCTTTATGAACTTAAAGACGAGAACTTGGGGATTCAAGCACTAAAAGTTGCTGAAAAGACAATTAAATACGGAGTAACAAAAAACAAATAAAATGGCAGAACTATTATCAATTAAAGAAGCAAGCCAATGGGCTAGCGAATATTTGGAAAAAAATGTTACTACTTCCAACATTTCATATCTAATCCAATATGGACGAATAAAAAAAATTATAGACAATGGCTCAACACAAGTCATTAAAGAGGAATTAATCGATTATTATAAAGACCAAAAAAAATCACGCCAAGAAGAATGGAGAGAACAGCTAGGCGAAGATTTAAATTGGGCTTTGTCGTTTGAACAATACAAAGAGGCTGAGACGACAAAACACGTTCACAGACTTCATCCATATAAAGGAAAATTTATTCCTCAATTAGTTGAATATTTCCTAGACAATCATACAGACAAATTCAAGAAGGAAATTTATTTCAAACCGGGCGACATTGTTTATGACCCATTCTCTGGTAGTGGAACAACAATGGTTCAGGCATGTGAGTTAGGAATTCATTCTATTGGTAACGATGTTTCTGCTTTCAATTCTCTGATTGGAAATTGTAAGGTTACAAAATATAACCTTGTTGATGTTCAAACTGAAATAAACAGAATTTCCAAGGCATTAAAACTATTCTTAGCTGACCATAAAACTCTTGAATTTGAAGACCGACTTTTAAAAGAGTTATATGTTTTCAATAATAAGTATTTTCCAGTTCCCGAATACAAATACAAAGTAAAACGCAAGGAAATTGACGAAAAAACTTATGGTGCAGAAAAGGAAAAGGAGTTTTTGTCAACATTCAATAAGCTCGTAAAGGAATATAACATTAAATTGCGTCAAGATAAAGAAGATTCATTCCTTGACAAATGGTATACTCAACACATCCGGGATGAAATTCAATTTGTGTTTGATGAAATCAAAAAGATTAATAATCCTGACACCAAGAAAATTGTTAGCGTTATTCTAAGTCGTACAATTAGGAGTTGCAGGGCAACTACCCATGCAGACCTAGCGACCTTGTTTGAACCAATCACTGCAACATATTACTGCGGCAAACATGGAAAAATGTGTAAACCATTATTTTCAATTTTTAAATGGTGGGAAACATATTCCAAAGACACTCTAATGAGATTAGCTCAATACGACAAACTCAGAAAAAATACATTTCACACTTGCTTAACGGGAGACAGCAGAAGCATTAACCTTTTGGAGGAACTAAAAAAAATCAATCCTGATTTTGCAAAGCTTGTTGAGAAACAAAAAATCAAAGGAATATTTTCATCACCACCTTATGTTGGTTTAATTGACTACCATGAGCAACACGCTTATGCTTATGATTTGTTTGGTTTTGAACGAAAAGACGAATTAGAAATCGGACCACTTTTCAAAGGACAAGGAAGAGAAGCAAAACAAAGCTACATTGAAGGAATAAGTGCAGTTTTAAATAACGCAAAGAGATTTTTTGTTGATAACTATGACGTATTTCTTGTAGCAAATGATAAATACAATATGTATCCAACAATTGCAGAAAATTCTGGAATGCAAATAGTTAATCAATATAAACGACCAGTATTAAACCGAACTGAAAAAGATAAAGGAGCGTATGCTGAAATTATTTTTCATTTAAAAAAAATTTAACATGAATGAATTGATTCAAGATACTTTTTTAAAGTTAGTAGAGTCTCTTAGAAAACATCAAAGAGCAGAGCTATTTGAAGGAGACGAGAATTTAATAGAAGCTCTATATACAGACCCTTTCCCTAACAACTTTGTCTTAAAAACAATGTTACATAATCAAACCACATTATTAATTGGAAGAAAAGGTACAGGAAAATCAACAATAATAAATAGATTCCAGCATGAAATTAGAAAAAGTAGTGATAAACTCTCTTTATATATTGATGTCAAATCCATTTATATTCAAGCAAAAGAAAGTTCACCACAAATAAGCGAGACAGGATATAACATTTTGACACAGAATGAGAAAGAGAAATATTTTATTTATATCGAGTTTCTAAAAAAGGTCATCGCTGAAATTGAAATTGAAATAAATAAGGCCTTATTTAGTAGTAAATTCTCCAAATTTTTTTTTGGTGGTATAACTAAATCGGAATTCAAGAAAAACCTCCTTGGGATTTTTAGTAATAAATCTAAATTTGAAGATATAACAGCTTTAAAATCTATTAAGAATAAAGATGAAAATACCAACTCACGAAGTAAAGAATTATATTCCGTCAATAAGGCAACGCTTGAACCCAAAATTGAAGTTAATCCAGATTCTATTGGTGGTAGTTTAGGTAGTATTGAAATTGAAAAGGGGAATAAAACATTAAATAGTAATAGTGAATTAACAAGTAAAGAGTATTCAAGCATTCTCGTTCGTTATTTCAATATAATTGAATTAATGAATCAAATAAAAAATCTTTTAACCCCGTTAAAAATAAAAGTTGTTTATATATGCTTAGATGACGCATCTGAGCTAGAAAAAGATGCGCTCGAAACTTTTATTAGAACAATAGTTGCACCATTAAATAATTCATCAGAAGGCTTTTTCAAATTTAAGATTTCTTTCTATCCGGGCAGAGACGCTTTGCCAGAGATAGATAGAATAAAGGTTGAAACTATAAACTTAGATTATTATAATCTTTATCAATCTTCTGGAGTAGACAAGGTAGAAGAAAATGCTGTCGGCTTCACTAAAAGATTAATTGTAAGGCGATTTGAACATTATTTTGGGAAAGATGTTGAATTATCTGACTTTTTTGACACAACCTCATTGTCCATCGATTATTACTTTAAATTACTTTTTTATACAAGTTCAAATGTTCCTAGATTCATAGGAAAAATATTATGGTATTCAGCTAAACAATCAATTTTTGAAGGAAAAAAGATAACAAAATTAATTATTCAAGAAGCAGCTAAACAGCTTTATTTACTGGAATTAAAAGTGGTTTTATTTAAAAACGAATATATTCAATATAGTGATTACAATGAAAGGTTCGAGAAAGAACATTTGAAAAATTTAATTAATGAGTTCATTAATAAGGCTAAAGAAAATAAACGACAAATTGGCAATTCAAGTGCATCGATATTTAGAGATTATACTACTAATACTGCCCCGTCAAATTATCTTTATTTCAATCCTGAATATGAAGAATTAGTTTCAAGTTTGGAATTAAATTTCTTTATTACAAAATATACGCAACAGAAAGATAGAGGCACAGGAAGCGGAAATAATTATATTCCACCAAAAGAAGTAAGTGTCTACACTTTAAATTATGGGTTATGTCAAAGTGAGGATATTATTTATGATGAAAAAAGTGATAGAAAATATAGGATTGAAAGAGTTTTTGATTATAATGATTTAATAAATAATTGGGCAAATTCTCAAAAAAAAATAATTTGCACAAATTGTGGTACAACCCATTCTTTAGACAAATTGGAGGCAATAAAATTACTGGGTATGATTTGCCCGCATTGTGGAAATAAAACTTGTAAGATTATTACTAAAGAAATTGAAATAAAACAAAATATTCATCAAGTACCAGAAAAATACTTCCAAGTGTTAAATACTTTAAAAATTGAGAACGGGTTAATCGTAAGGGATATCGCCCTGGAACTTGATTTTAATAGATGGACTATTAGCGCACTTATACGACAAGATAGAATCCTTCAAACAGATGGCTATATTGAAACT
>CAZQSR010000193.1:0-4061 GCA_964596145.1 uncultured Ignavibacteriaceae bacterium | reverse complement strand
CAGGTTGACAGTGAAGTGCTCCGAAATCGCCAACTGCGGCAACACGCAAAACGTTGGCACCAATTAAAATGAAAAGAATAGCAATCATTATATTGACATTAATTTTTCTTTATTCCTGCAAAGAGAATAAGAACAAAGGAGCAGATAGGTATAATAGTGAAAATGAGACAATAAAGTTTGACTCGACTTACTACATCCAACTTCAAAGGGCTTATATAGAAAAAGACACTTCAGACCTTAAAGCATTCTTTCAGAAATGGAATGACTTGTCTAAGGACAAAATCAACAATAGCGACCAACTGACCTCTACAATTGAAAATATTTTTAATGAAGTTTATCATCCATTTGAATTGGAAAAATACGGTTGGATATCAAGACCTCATTATTCAAAATATAAGTATGCTATCTTGCCAAATGAAATAAGATATGAAATTGTTGAAAACTTTGATTCATTGAACCATTGGGATGAGTTTTCCATTTACACAATGAATATGGATACATTAAGTCCATTTTATCCTAGACCTGACATTGGAGATGCTACACTTGTCTATGATATTGAACCTTTTAAAACATCAATGCAACTATTCTTAAATGAAGATAGTTACCAGAAATCATTTTACCTAGATTCTACTAATTTCATCCTTACTCCAATATCTAATGACTGGAAAGAGTATCAAACTTCACCAGAGATTTTAGGAATTTTAATAAATGTCCAAAAGGATAGCGCATTGGTTGACCTTAGGTTAATTAGTACAGGTGTTAGAATTCTTTTGACTAGGAAAGATAAAAAATGGAAAAAAGAAGAAGTTAAAGAATTATGGATTGAATAATGAATAACTGGTGCCAACACGCAATAAAAAACATAGGGCGGAAAGTGCTAAATTTGAAAGAAATAACATTTAACAAACGACTTGGTTACTTGAAAGGTAAGAGCTTCGAAATGCCCTACGTTTCTTATTGCCATCCGTTACCACCAATGCTAAAAAAACGACAGAACAATATGACACGAACACTAAAAATCATTTTCGGACTTTGCCTAATCTTTGCACAGACAACTTTTGGGCAAATTATCAATCCTTCTTTCAATAGCAGAGAAGTAAGTTATTGCGACATAACCAAAGTTGAGCGGACAAGTTATAACACAACAGTTTATTTTAAATATACAGCACCTTCGACATATGCGAATGGAGGTTGGGTTTGTGCAGGTGCCGACTTTTTTATTCGTGACACATATACCAAAACAAAATACAAACTCATAAAGGCAAACAATATTCCTATTTGTCCTTCAAAACACAATTTTCAATACCAAGGACAGACTTTGGAATTTAATATTGTATTCGAGGCTATACCAAATTCAACAACAAAAATCGACATAATAGAGGATGAAATTAAAGGTGGTTTTAATTTTTTTGGTGTTAATCTAACAACAAAGGCAAGTAGTTATTCAAATTCAGCACCATCGGCTTCAAATTACACCGCAGAGTGTGATAAAATAAATTACACTTCAATTTCTTCAAAGCCTTCTTTTGAAAACATGCTTGCTGGTGTGAAATATGCAGTAATTATAAATTATCCGAAAATAAATGGTCACGTTCCTGCATTTAATGCTCTTTTTGAGTATTTGAAAGCAATGGGTTTTGAAAGTGTTGAGTATATGAATGATGATTATGAGAACCCAAAAAATTATTGCGATGAAATTTATACATATATTACATTTGACTATGACCTTCAAAAATTCAGCAATATTAAATGGCATTTTGAAAGTCCATGCAATGAAAATTACACTTGGGAATTGAGTAGTTATAAAATTGCGAAAGCAGGTTTATATGACAATCCAAAATCAAACTTTTACAACGTGCTTAGAGAAATGCACCAATATCAAAAGCCATCTTTCAATACTTATTACAGGATAGAATTGCCTAAAAGACAAACATGTTGGACAGAATCAAAAATTAAAAGCTATATACAATCAAAAGGATGTGATAAGATTGAAGGTATTTATGAAAATACATCAAGTTCCGATAAAATGGCGAAGTATAAAGTAGCTGTTAGAAAAATTAACGGAACTTATTATTTGATTTATTTATCTGGTGCACATAATACAGGTAATTGGTCAGAAGGTGAAATTAAAGCAACGCTTGAACCAACGGCAACACCACTTTTCTATAAAGCAAAATGGATAATGGCAGACAAATCTGAGAACAGCAATTATTACATAACTTTTGAACAAGGGCTTTTAAATTTGCTTTCAGACGACAATGAAAAACAGTTGTATATTAAAATGTTTCCATCATCATCTGACAATATAGCAAACACTCCTTCAGAAGGTGCAAGTTCTGGAACTGGGTACGCAATTTCTTCAAATGGTTATATTGTAACAAATCAGCACGTTACAAATGGTTCAACCTCAATAAAAATAAGAGGAGTTAATGGAGATTTTTCAAAAACTTACACTGCTAAAGTTATAATTGAAGACAAAAACAATGACCTTTCAATTATTAAAATTGACGACCCAAGTTTTACTTCATTAGGAACAATTCCATATATCATCGCAAATCGTGCATCAGATGTTGGAAGTTCCGTTTTTGTTTTAGGTTACCCATTACGTGCAACAATGGGAGACGAAGTAAAACTTACAAATGGTATTATTAGTTCGAAATCAGGTTTTCAAGGTGACGTTACCTCATATCAAATTACGGCACCTGTTCAGCCAGGCAATAGTGGCGGACCATTATTTGACGAAAAAGGAAATATTATCGGAATAATAAACGCTAAACACGTTGGAGCAGAAAATGCTTCTTATGCTATTAAAGCATCATATTTAATGAACCTTATAGACCTAATGCCCACACCTCCAAAACTTCAAACAATAAGCACGGTTGCAGGAAAACCTTTAACAGAACAGGTCAAGATATTAAAAAAATTCACTTACATAATTGAGATAAACTAATGTCAGGATTTGTAGAAACAATAGACAAGTTGAAAGCCTTAAATCTTTCTGAATATCCAGTTGACGAAATCAAAAAATTACTATCAGATTTTGGTAGGGTTGGAGTAATAGTTATGACTCTACACAAGGGTAAGACCATTATGAGGGCGAGACCAAACGAGCCAAATGAAACATTTAAAACAATTTCAGAATTAAGCTTTAAACCTTCAAAATTTAACAAAACATATCAAAGAGCCAGTACACCATTAACGACTATGTTTTATGGTTGTGTTGTTCCAGAAAATATTGAAAAAGGAGAACTTGACAACGCTCGGGTGACAGCAGTCTTTGAAGCCAGTAAATTATATAGGAAGGGTATTGAAAATGGTGAAGAAAAAATCACTTTTAGTCGTTGGACAGTTACAAATGATATTCCTTTAATAGCCATTGTATATAATCAAGACTTTGTAAAATCATCATCTCATACAAATGAATTATATTTGGCTTATCAAAGCTTTTTACAGCAAAATAATCCTTCTGATGTATTAAAAAGTAATGCTATTACTGAATTTTTAGCGAGTGAATTTGCAAAATCCGAAACGCCAAACGACTTTGATTATTTAATTTCAGCACTTTACTCTGAACTTGTTGTTCAGAAAGGTTTTGGAGGTGTCTATTATCCGAGTGTTAGAGCTGAAGGGAAAGGATTTAATGTCGCTATTCATCCTGACTTCGTTGAAAGTTGTATGATTCCGATTGTCGCAGGGGAATGTTCCTTATATAAAAAAGGAAAGCATATAGTTTTAGACAATGATACAATTACTGAAATTGATTCAGGTCAAACTGAAATTAAATTTGAGCCAATTACAGACCCAACAAGACATAGCGGTCGTGAAATTTGCTACAAAATTCTAAACAATGAAATTAAAATATAAAGCATTGACAAACAAAGCACTGGTGGTAACATCGTATATAAAACATTTGGCAGTCAGTGGGTTGTCGAGCATTTCAGCCCGTATCAAAAGTACTTGTAACTTGACAGGAAAGTGCTTCGAAATGCCAAACGTTTCATATACGTAACCGTCAGACTGCGCAAAAACCTCCCCTTTCAGTCAACATTAATTTATCGTAA
>CAZQSR010000192.1:3267-4110 GCA_964596145.1 uncultured Ignavibacteriaceae bacterium | reverse complement strand
TGCTAATCGAAGTTTTAAAAAATGCTAATGGAAAAGAAATAGCTTTAATCTCTAACACTATTTTTTCTCCCACTGAAGCAGAATTAATAAATGATTTCATACAAAAATATCCTTCAACAAAAATTTATACTTATGATTTATTTCATGAAGAGATAAAAAACTCAGCTTGGAAAAAGTGTTATGGACAGGAAAATTTTCCTTTAATCAACTGGGAAAAGGCTGATGTTATTTTATCACTTGAGGGTGATTTTTTAGGAGTTGAAGGACATCACATAGAACAGGTTCGACATTTTTCAGAGCGACGGGATGTTGTTAAATCTAAAAACTTTAACAGGTTATACGTAGCTGAAGGAAATCTTTCATTGACTGGGATGAATGCAGATTATAGATTTTCTATTCGTCCGGATTTGCAATTAGAATTTTTACTGTCTCTTATAAACGAGATTACTCCAAACAAATTTGACGGCTATAATTTAGACTCATTTATTAAGAATTACGGACTAAAAAAATCGGCAATTGATTCACTTTTGAATGATTTAAAGAATCGTCCTGCATCTTGTCTGGTTTATGCTGGAAGAAATTTGTCTGAAAATGTTCAAATAGCAGTGAACTATCTTAATGAATTACTTGGTAACAAACATCTTTTCAATAGTACACTACAAAAAACTACCTACTTCCAATTTACTAAAAAATCTGATTGGGAAAATTTTATTCAATCAGTTAAAAATGGCAATGTTCACGCAGTTATACATTACGATTCAAATCCGGTTTATCATTTACCAGTTGATTATTATTATTCAGAAAGCATAAAAAAAATTCCTTATAGAATTGCATTAACAGAAC
>CAZQSR010000192.1:0-3257 GCA_964596145.1 uncultured Ignavibacteriaceae bacterium | reverse complement strand
AATGAAACATCTGCTTTGTGTAATTATATTTTGCCAATTAATCACACGCTTGAAAGCTGGGGAGATGCAAATATTAGAACCGGAATTTTCAGTTTGCAGCAACCTGTTATCGCTCCACTTTATAACACACGTCAAAAGGAATCTGTGTTACTGAACTGGTTAAATGGAAAAAGTAATTCTGACCAGGTTTATTATGATTATCTTAAAACTTTCTGGCAGAATAATGTCTTTCCGATGTTTAATAGCATAATAAATTATGAACGCTTTTGGGTTACAGCTTTGCACGACGGTGTTGTAGTTGCAAATTCAAAAACTAATATCGAATATAAATTTAATTCGAATGTGCTTGCAGATTTAAAATCGGAAAAAATGAGCAATAACAGTTTTGTTATCATTTTAAATGAAAGTTTCAAACTTGGTGATGGTAAATTTTCTAATAATGGTTGGCTTCAGGAACTTCCGCATTTTGCATCAAAAATTACATGGGACAATTATGCTGCAATCTCAAGTAAAACTGCCAAAAAACTTGGTATCGTTAATGATGATTTAATAGAAGTGATTATTGAAAAAAGAAGAGCAATCCTTCCTGTGTTTATTCAACCGGGACAAGCAGAAAACCTAATTTCAGTTGAACTTGGTTATGGCAGAACTTATTCTCCTGTTGTTGCTGAACAGGTTGGTGCAAATGCAAACTTATTGCTAAGTAAAAATTTTGAAATATCGCCATGGATTTATAAAGATGTTACAGTAAAAAAGGTTGAAGGAAAATACAAACTTGCATCGACAGTTGAAAATCATCCTTTGGAAGATATTGCCTTGATGGAAATTCCTTTTAAGCGTGAAATAATTCGCGAAGGGAATGTAAGAGAGTATGAGAAAAATCCAAACTTTTTACATGAAGGAAAAAAGAAAGAACATCTTTCAATGTATAAAGAATATGAGTATTCAGAATTGAAATGGGGATTGTCAATCGATTTGAATAAATGTATTGGTTGCAGTGCTTGTATAACAGCTTGTAATGTTGAAAATAATGTTCCTGTAGTTGGTAAAGACCAAGTCGATAGAGGAAGGGAAATGCACTGGATACGAATTGATCGTTATTATTCAGGAACGGACAATGATCTTAAAGTAAGTCAACAACCAATGATGTGTCAACATTGCGATAAAGCACCTTGTGAGAATGTTTGTCCTGTAGTTGCAACAACGCATAGCTCTGATGGTTTGAATCAGATGGTATATAATCGCTGCGTAGGGACAAGATATTGTTCAAATAACTGTCCATATAAAGTAAGAAGATTTAACTTTTTCAATTTCAGAGATCATTTTGCAGAAGGATATTATGAACAACCTTCGGTCGAGCTAATTCATAATCCTGAAGTAACTGTACGTTCAAGAGGTGTAATGGAGAAGTGTACATTTTGTATTCACCGTATTATGGATGCTCGTTCAAATGCAACAAGTGAAGGAAAAAAATTAAAAGGAAATGAAGTTAGAACGGCTTGTCAGGATGCTTGTCCCGCTAATGCAATACAATTTGGAAATATAAATGACAAAGATTCGGAATTTGTAAAATACAGAAATCACGAATTAGGTTACAGTGTACTTGAGGAGTTAAATGTAAAACCAAATATTACATATTTAGCAAAACTTAGAAATACAAATACGGAGAAAGTTTAGTGAATATAGATTATACACAGGAACTTCCAGTAGTTGAAGGAAGACTTTCACTTGCAGATATAGATCGTTTGATTGCTCGTCCTATGGATGAACGACCATCGAAAAAGTTTTTTATGGCCTTAGCAGTTTCAGGTTCATTACTGATGATTGGAGTCATTAGTGTAACTATATTATTTCTTTATGGAACAGGAGTCTGGGGGTTAAATCAACCGGTTGGTTGGGCTTTTGATATTACTAATTTTGTTTTCTGGGTTGGTATTGGTCACGCTGGAACATTGATTTCAGCAATTCTTTATTTGTTGAGACAGAAGTGGAGAACAGGTATTGCACGTTTTGCTGAAGCAATGACAATTTTTGCAGTTATGTGTGCTGGAATTTTTCCTGTAATACACACGGGTCGTCCATGGTTAGCTGGTTATTTGCTTCCTTATCCAAATCAACATAGTCTTTGGGTTAATTTCACTTCTCCATTAATATGGGACGTATTTGCAGTTTCAACTTATTTTACTGTTTCTTTGGTTTTTTGGTATGTTGGATTGATTCCTGATTTTGCAACATTAAGGGACAGAACAGCTTCCAAAATTAAAAAAATAATCTATTCAATTTTCAGTCTTGGATGGCGTAATTCTCACAGGAACTGGCAGCATTACGAAAAAGCATATATGCTTCTTGCAGGCTTTGCAACTCCGCTGGTCCTTTCTGTACATACAATTGTAAGTTTTGATTTTGCTGTTTCAATTAATCCTGGTTGGCATGCTACTATATTTCCTCCATATTTTGTAGCTGGTGCTATTTTCTCGGGATTTGCAATGGTGGTAACAGTGTTAATTTTCGTGAGGAAAGTTTTTGATCTTCAGAATATTATTACAATCAACCATTTTGAAAAAATGAACAAAGTAATTCTTGCAACTGGCTGGATGGTTGGTTATGCATATGGCATGGAATTTTTTATAGCATGGTATAGTGGAAATCCTACAGAACAATTTGTATTTGTTAACAGGGCATTTGGACCTTATTGGTGGGCTTATTGGATAATGGTCAGCTGCAATGTAATATTTCCACAACTCTTCTGGTTTAAGAAAATCCGTAGGTCAATTCCTGCAATGTTAGTGGTTGCTATTCTTGTAAATGTAGGAATGTGGTTTGAACGATTTGTTATTACTGTTACAACTCTTCACAGAGATTTTCTGCCTTCAAGCTGGGGAATGTTTGTTCCTACTTTAGTTGACTTTGGAACAATGATTGGCAGTTTTGGATTGTTCTTTACATTGGTTTTAATTTTTACAAGAACGCTGCCTGTTGTTGCAATGTCTGAAATTAAAGCAGTAGCTGATGGTGCTCAACCTTCACATAATGGAGATCATCATTAATGAGTAAAGAAAAGAAAATTTTTGGAATTACAGCTTTATTTAATTCACCTGATGAAATTATCTCTGCAGTTAACAAGGTGAATGAAAAAGGTTACAAAAAATATGATGTACATACTCCATATCCATTGCACGGTATGGATAATGCAATGAAACTTCCTCCTTCAAAACTTGGATTTGTTACATTGATTTTTGGTCTAACCGGTGCAGCAA
>CAZQSR010000191.1:0-4130 GCA_964596145.1 uncultured Ignavibacteriaceae bacterium | reverse complement strand
TTCTTTTAATTCCGTGTCTATTCCCATTTCATCTATTAGCCTTCTTCTTGCCGCGTCTGCGGTTGCTTCTCCTGGAGCCGGATGGCTGCAGCAGGTATTCGACCATAATCCTCCGGAATGATATTTTCCGCCGGCTCTTTTTTGAAGCATCAGCTCGCCATTAGAATTAAAAATAAAAATTGAAAAACACCTGTGAAGCAGGCCTTTCTTATGCGCTTCCAGCTTTTCTTCCTCTCCAATCGCATTATCTTTTTTATCAACCAAAATCACTTTTTCCATAAATTTACACTGTGGGTGTATCTGGACTTAAACCAGAGACCTTACGGATGTGAACTGTACGCTCTAACTTCACCCTGTTACATCTGAGTGGGTGCAAGTGGATTCGAACCACTGACCCCTACCGTGTGAAGGTAGTACTCTAACCAACTGAGCTATGCACCCAGATGTAACAGGGCAAGACTGAGCTAATCGTCCAAAGTCTTAAAATAGTGGACCATACCGGGATCGAACCGGTCACCTCATCCATGCCATGGATGCGCTCTACCAGATGAGCTAATGGCCCCAATATGCTTTCATTAAATATATTTTATCATAAGCAACTAAATGTAGTTAGTCAATAAAAATTCAGGCTCGCTGCAGTTTCTGCAACGAGCCTGTTTGACACGCCAAAGTACTAAAAAATTAAGCCTCATGGAACTCTTTACGAAGAGTTTCAAAAAGCTCCTTTACGGAAATTATCCTTTCCGCAAGATACGCGTTTGTTCCGGCAAACGCAAAACCGTAGTGAAACTTTCCGAGCTTTGCATTTTTCAAAGCGCGCGCAATACAGTAGGGACTGCTTTTCATGAAGCAGGATTTGATGCACTGGTACGGGCACTAGAAGGGCTGTTTTTTTCCTTCTTTAACTTCTTCCAAAAACTGGTTGTTAATAGCCCTTCCTGGCATGCCCACAGGACTTTTGATGATGACGATATCTTTTTCCTTCGCATCAATGTAAGTCCGCTTGAATTCAACGTCGGCATCACACTCACTGGTCGTCACAAAACGAGTGGCCATTTGCACCGCACTCGCGCCAAGATTTAAAAACTTTCTGATATCACTGCCGGTATAAATTCCTCCGGCAGGAATAACTGGAATCATACTCTTTCCTTTTTGACAAAATTCACTGACTGATTCAAAAACATCAACTACTAGCTTTTCCAATGAAAATTCCGGCTTATTAAGATCTTCTGCATTAAAACCAAGATGCCCGCCTGCTTTAGGCCCTTCCACTACAAAAGCGTCTGGCAAATAATTAAAATTCTGCAGCCATCGTTTACATAACGCTCTTGCTGCTCGACCGGATGAAACGATGGGTATTAATTTTGTTTTACATCCTTCCTTGAGGTATTTTGGCAAATCCAAAGGAAGACCGGCGCCAGAAATGATAACATCAATTTTTTCTTCTATAGTCGCATTCACGAGGTCAGAAAAATTCGTGAGGGCCACCATAATGTTAACACCCAGAATTCCTTTCGTAGCCTCCCGAGCTCTTCTAATTTCCCGTTTCAAAGCCCTAATATTCGCTTCGATCGAGTTAGAAATAATATCCGGTTCATCAATTCCAACCATTGCGGCAGCGATCACTCCAATTCCGCCTTCATTTGCAACGGCAGAAGCCAAACCGGAGCCAGAAATTCCCACACCCATGCCTCCTTGAATAATGGGGAGAGATAACTTTTTTAATAATTCTTTCATTGTCTCAATCATTTTATTTTATCCTTTTCTGTATAAGGTTTATATTCTGTAACTTTTAGATTTTAAGGAACTTGATAAGTTTATCACAGAATTTGTTTTATATATAATAAAGTGGTTATAATACAAGAAAGTCATGAATTATATTTACTGTTTTTGGAGTAAACTCAAAATAAAACCAGATATTTGGTTTTTTTATGGATTTTTATTAACTTTTACTTTTAGTATCCGGAAAGTACTGTTTTACTTTCCAATTAAAGGAACTTTTAATGAATATACCGGAATATACGTTTATATTTCCGATATTTTTTTATTTTTCACGATGTTATCGTGGATTATACTCATATTATCCAATAAAAACATTTATTTGTCAAACTGTAAGTTGTGGATAACTCAACTTATACACAGTTTATATTGTAAAATAGCCCTAGAATTAAAGTTTATTTTTTTTAATCGTTCAATTAACCTACCAAATAATTATTATGAAAATAGTTCAACTGATAAAGTCTCTAAATGTTCTACACATGCCTTATTACTTTCAAATGTTTCGTCTCTTGAAAAATGTTCCACGTGGAACATTACATGGAACAAACATGGTATATTCATCATTATTCCATTAGTCATTGTAATATGGTCATTTATATCAATCATATGGTCGTCTAATCAAACCATAGCTGTTTTTAGATCTATCAAACTTTTTGAGTATTTTTTGTTATATTCATATATTGCATTTAGACTTGTTCCATTTATTAAATCAAAAGTATGTTCCACATTTGCTTCACAAATTGTTCCACGTGGAACAATTTTTATGGGATGGAATAGTATAATGGTGATTATTATAATAATTGGCTTATTTCAGTCAATAATTGGAATCATCCACTTCATTGATCAACACTCAATTGGCCTTTTTTGGCTTAAAGAAAGCATAATTTCACCTGATATCGCTGGCGTAGCCAAAATTGTTATAAATGGCCAGAAATATATCAGGGCCTATGGCCTATTTCCTCATCCCAATATTCTGGGTGGATTTTTGTTGTTTTCAATTATCATTACACTCATGTATTACAGAATGTTCCATGCTTGCCGTGTAACATCTAATTGTTCTACGCCTGCCCCGTTTAATGTTCCACGTGGAACAATTCTCAATTCCCTTATCCTCGTCCAATCCATCGCATTTTTTTTAACATTTTCTAAATCAGCCATTCTGGGACTGACAATTTCCCTGTTTTATATGTATATTGCTCCTCATCTGGTTAGTGCGACTAAAATGTTCCACCCCATAAAACTTCAAAATGTTCCACATGGAACAATTGGAAGTAATGGGGCAGGCGTGGAACATTTCAAATCCCTAGACAGTAAAATGTCTTTAAATAATATAAAGCATGATCGTAATTTAAGAATTGCGTTATTAATATTTCTCATAATTATTCTGACTTTCTATCTATCATGGACAACCGTTGACTCAATGATCCGAAACTCAATTGAACAGCGTATAATCTATCTCAATGTTTCACGTGGAACAATATTGGCCAATCCAGTTCTTGGCATTGGAATGGGCCAATTCGTTCCCAATATGCAAAAATATACCGCTAATCTTGAACTATGGCAATTTCAGCCTGTTCATAACGTATTTTTACTAATTTGGTCAGAGTTGGGGATAGTTGGATTAGGCTTTTTTACATATTGGATGTACAAAATGTTCCACATGAAACACAAAACCCTCTCTCCTTTACAAGGAGAGGGCTGGGATGAGGTAAATAAGGTTACAAGCGAAACAAATGATAGGGAAGTAGCTAATTCTGATAAATCTATATTACAAAATAAAAGCAATTCTTTGTCAAGTGGTATAACCCTTCGGTATTTTAAGGCAATTCTTCTTGGATTCATTTTTATAATGCTTTTTGACCACTATTTTTGGGATATCCAGCAGGGGAATATCATGCTTTGGATGACGATGGGATTTATTGCTGGATTGAATAAAAATATTACATAAAAATATTTTCTAAATTGTTTCCATCTTTTTCCCAGTTAATTGGATTTTTAAAAATATATTCGCGAATTTTATTCAATTCAATTTCATTTCGAATGATACGATCATAAAAAGACCGTTGCCAAATATTTGTAATACAGGAAATATTTTTTGATTTCATTAATTGAATATATTCTACGGCTGATTTGGATTTAAACGTTTGGATTATTTTTGATAATAATCCAATTTGATTAGAATTTTGTAGGGACAGACCTTATGTCTGTCCTGAATTTTTTATTTGTATTTTTTTATTTTGGGCGGACACAAGGTCCGCCCCTACATTTCCGATAATCTCTATGATCAAATGAACATGGTTTGGCATTATTATGTTTTCATCTAAAAATACACTTGGAGAATAATTTGAAAC
>CAZQSR010000190.1:0-4145 GCA_964596145.1 uncultured Ignavibacteriaceae bacterium | reverse complement strand
AGATTATTGATGAATCAATGGCTTTATGTTTTTAACTTTATATCGAACTCACGTTGATTTAAAAAATTTTTGTCTTTTTGATGAAAGGGAATTTATCTTCCACAAAGAATACAATCCTGGAGACCTGGGTACGATTATCATAAATAAGAGTATCTGAATCAGACACATTTTGGCAAATGTTAGGCCGGCAAATTTTGGTTCTCTCCTTATCTTTGACTATTTTCACATTATTAAAACGCTTTTATAAATCTTCAGTCACAGTCAGTTTATATTTTAAGAAAGGCTTTGAAGAGAAAGCCTGACCCTCTTAAAAGGAGGGGAAAATACAATATGATTAAGTGACTGACGTGGCGAAAGCGTGCATATTGTTTTCATTATTATACTAATCCACACGATTTCAATATCATCCTATAAATTTGATAATCAAACATTCACTGCATTAAAACTGAACAGTGCCTGCAATAGAACCACATAAAGAATCTTTTAATAAAACCAACACCTTCCTGTTATTCCTTATAGGACTGAATTTTATGAGCTGGTTTTATTATTTAATAATTCTTGCCTTCATCAAAATAGCTTTATTTTCTAAAAGTTCAAGGCAAAAAAACATTAGCATCAATACGGTACTGATCTTTCTTTTCTGTTCCTTTTATTGCCTGTTTGCCCCACCCGATGTACTTTATGGATTCAATGCTGTAATCAAAATCTTCTCAATATATCTTGCATTTGTTGTTGGTAGAAGGATTGTTGAAACTGACGGTATTTCCACAAAGGTTGTAATCCATTATACTATTGTACTTGCCATCGGTACTACTTTATTGGGTGCTTTAAGTCTAATAAGTAACATACGCAACTATGGACTATTCGGATTTGAGCGCATCATGCCAGAATTCTGGACCGGAAATATGTTGAATGCCACCTCACAATCAGCCCTTTTTCTCTTATTGAGCGGCGTTTCCTTCTATGTACTTATAATAATGAAGAAGCAGTATCTTCTTAAGATTGCTGTATTTACAGGAATTGGTTTTCTCCTTTTAAATGCCCTTCTGACTTCTTCACGAACCGCAATAATTTATCCGGTTGCAGCATTTGTGATATCTTATTTTTCTTATATGTTTCTAAGCAAGAAAATTAACCTTGGCAATTTTATATTTCTTAATTTGATCCTTGTTACACTTTTTGTTTTGTATCAAAATAATGTCTGGAATATACAAAATGTGTTGACACAGCTCCCATTATTCCAGAGAGTAACTAATGAAATTTATATACCCCTTAATGAAGACGAAAGATTAAAAACATACTCTTTCTTTGTTCAAAACATGGCTGATTATCCATTTGGAGGATTAAATTCAATAAATCCAATTTATTATATGCATAATCTCTGGCTTGACGTATATGCTGTTTCGGGAATTTTAGCCTTTCTGGTATTAATTGTATTTACTATAAGGGTTTTTATCTTAATATTCAACATTTTAACAAATCCGGATATTTGCAACGAATTTAAGGTATTTCTTATAGGCGCATATACTTCATTTATTCTGCTTTTCATGACTGAACCTGTTCTGCTTTCGAGTCCATGGTTTTTTATGACTTTCTGCTTAATTACCGGCATGACAGAAAAATATCATGAAAATTTTGGTTCGGTCCCTGTAGTTGGGGTCATAGGCCCTACTGAAACGAATCCGGTATTTGAGCCTCACAGCCTCTCTCAAGAATAAAATTGAATGCTACCCAAAGTAAGTGTTGTTATATTAAGCTATAATCATAGTAAGTATATCAGTAATGCAGTTGACAGTGTACTTAATCAGAATGTTACATTTCAATTTGAGATTATAATTGCTGATGATAACTCAACAGATGGGACTCCTGAAATAATTAAAGATTATAAAGAGAGATATCCTGATCTTATTAGGCCCATACTTCGTAAGGAAAACATAGGTACTTCAAGAAATATATGCGATGCATTTTCAAAATGTAAAGGGGAATATTTAACAGGATTTGGAGGCGATGACTTCTGGACTGATCATAAAAAGCTTCAGATACAGGCAAAATGGCTTGATGAACATCCTGATTATGTCGGAGTCTGCCATGTTATTGAAGCAAGAAATGATGAAGGAGTTGTCCTAGGCAGTACCCCTAATAAAATGATAAGAGGAAAGCAAGCTTCAGTAAATCTATTTTTAAAGTCAATTTATTATCCTACCTCTTCAACACTTTTTCGGAATATTTTCTCAGGTAATCAGGCAATTTCCTATGTAAATTTAATTACAAAGAGCCGTCTTGTGGAAGACGTTTCTCTGGCTATGTTACTTCTTGACATTGGAAAGGTATTCGTTTTAGACAGGTGCATGTCAGTTTACAGAAGCAACAATAATAAAGAAAACCAGAATTATAATTCACTTAGAAACCCCTTGCAGACTCTTTGTGATCATATTGAAGTATATAAGGCCAATGATGAGTTCTTCAGAGGCAGATATGATTTCTCTGTCCTATACGCTTCAAAAGCTATGTATGCCTTTGTCTGGAGTATAAAAAATGGAAAGTTCCGACAATTTTTGTTTTTTTTTAACATGATGCCTTTTAAAGCCAGGGTAAAAACACTAGCGGGTTTCCCATTCTTTGTAATTAAGGCACTTCGTTTCAACAAATGAATTGTTTCTGGTTCTTCTCCTTCAAGTTTGACAATTATCCTTTTATTTACAGGCCATGAATCTCTTCAAAACAAGCTTTTGGACAGGGACAGTTACAGTAATCAAAATTCTTGCCGGTCTGGTGACTAACAAAATCATGGCAATATTTATTGGCCCAAATGGCATTGCTTTGCTTGGCAATTTTTCGAATATCTCTGGAATGGTATCTGTTTTTGCCAACGGTGCTATTGGATCGGGGGTGGTGAAATATATAGCTGAATTTGATGAAGAAGAAAAAAAACATCAGGTTATTTCAAATTCCATTAAGATTAACTTATTGTGCTCTCTAGTTATTGGAGCTTTTGTCTTAATTTTTAACAGATCGCTCACCAGCCTGACTTTCAATGACCAGGATTACAACAGTGTCTTCATAATTTTTGGACTGACAGTTCTCTTCTTTGGCCTTAATACAACAATTACTTCTGTTCTTAATGGCTATAAACATATCAGATATCTTATCCTTACCAATCTGATAGGGAGTATTATTTCATTATTCCTTGCAATAATAATTACTGTAAGATTCGGATTATACGGAGCTCTTATTAATACAATGATTGCACAGCTTTGCATTTTTGCTGTTAATCTTATATTCCTTAAAAAGTTAAATCTCTTACAGATAAAAATTCTCCGGATTGGATTCGACAAGGATTTAGTATATAAACTTTTCAAATATGGTTTGATGAGTTTATCATCATTATCGGGAATTGCGGCTTTATTTATTATAAGAAAATTTGTATATAACAATTTCTCCCCAAATGAAGCAGGATTTATTCAGGGTGTATGGACAATATCAAGTAATTATCTGATGGTAATAACTACTTCATTAACTATTTATTATCTGCCAACTTTATCTTCAATTAAAGAAAAGTCCGGAATACGAAATGAGATAATCAAAGGATATAAATTTCTTTTTCCTCTGGCTATAATAGGTGGATTATCAATTTATTTATGCCGCGACATTATTATCAGCATACTTTTCACCCCTGCTTTTTCACCAATGAAAAAGTATTTTGCCTTTCAGATGGTAGGAGACGCTTTTAAAATAGCTGCCTGGCTGCTTAGTTACCTAATGGTTGCAAAAGCCATGACAAGATATTTTATGGCATCTGAAATAATTTTTGCCCTTTTCTATGTGACTTCCGGAATCGTTTTGATGCACTATTTTGGAAGCGTCGGAATTACTTATGCATATGCAATAAGTTACTTTCTTTATCTTGTATCTTTGTTTTTATTATTAAAAAAGTATTTTTGGTAGTATCCGTTAAAAGAAAATTCAAGTTGAGAAATATTCTTTCTATTTGACTTATCTATTTCAATTATTTAAAAGCGTTTAAACCAAAAAGAGATCGAATTCCGGCTTATTTATCCTAGTTTTCAGCTGATTATCTAGTTGATCCTTTTAAACAGATAATATTCTGATTGTTAATAACTTATGCTCTTTGAGGTATTGTTTTA
>CAZQSR010000189.1:0-4153 GCA_964596145.1 uncultured Ignavibacteriaceae bacterium | reverse complement strand
GGTTTATTGGGATTCAGCTTTGTAAATTCTTCTGTAACTTCTTTTGCAATCTTTGCAGCAGCAAAATTAATTTCATAAGCAAATTTCTCTGTGTAATAATCTGCTTGCGAAATTCTTGTTCCGCTGAAAGTGTTTGTTTCAATTATATCAGCACCTGCATTTAAGTAATCGGTATGTATTTTTTTAATAATTTCGGGCTGAGTTAAACACAGAATATCATTATTTCCTTTAAGATCTTTTTTGTGTTCACAAAAACGATCAGAACGAAAATCATTCTCAGTTAATTTATACCGCTGAATCATTGTTCCCATTGCACCGTCAAGCACTAGGATGCGGCTTGTGAGAATTTCTTTTAATTTATCAAGTTTATTTTTTTTCATAATAAAATAATAAGGATTTTTTATGCTGTAACAGTAACAAATCCAAAATAGTTGCCATACTTATTTTTTGATTACTCATTCAAATATAATTAAATTGCATTGTAATATAAAGATAACTTAAACAGGTGTAAAATGATTTTAGTAACTGGCGGTGCAGGATTTATTGGAAGTGCAATAGTCTGGCGTTTAAATCAGCTTGGCGAAAATAACATAATTATTGTTGATGAACTTGGCACTAATGAAAAATGGAAAAATCTTGTTGGACTTGATTATTATGATTTCGTTGATAAAATGGATTTCTTTGAACTCATAACGACTAATCATTTTGAATATAAAATTGAAGCTGTAATTCATATGGGAGCAAATTCATCTACAACAGAAAAAGACGCAGATCATCTGATGTGGAATAATTATGAATATACCAAACAACTTGCTTTGTATTGTGTGAGAAAAAATATTAGATTTATTTATGCGTCTTCAGCAGCCACTTATGGCGATGGAAACAAAGGGTTCAATGACTATGATAGCGAGTGTCTTTATTTAAAACCATTAAATATGTACGGCTATTCAAAAAATTTGTTTGATCGCTTTGCATTAAAGGAAAACTTATTTAATAGAATAGTTGGGATAAAATACTTTAATGTTTATGGACCAAACGAATACCATAAAGGTGATATGCGAAGCGTTGTTCATAAAGCTTTTGAACAGGTAAGAGATAAGGGTTTTGTAAAATTATTTAAGTCATATAATTCTGATTATAAAGACGGTGAACAAAAACGGGATTTTATTTACGTAAAAGATGCTGTTGATATGACTTTGTTCTTTCTGGAAAACAGAAACAACAATGGAATCTATAATGTTGGCTCCGGTGTAGCCAGAACCTGGAAAGATCTTGTAACTGCTTTATTTAATGCGATTGAAAAACCAGTTAATATTGAATACATTGATATGCCAGAGACATTAAGAGAGAAGTACCAGTACTTTACAGAAGCTAGACTTGATAAAATAAAAAAAGTCGGTTATACCAAACCACTAATGTCATTAGAAGAAGGTATAACAGACTACGTTAAAAATTATTTACTGAAAGATGAATATCTGAGAAAATAGAGAACTAGAAGTCTTCTTCTTCAGCATCATCGTCTTCTTCTTCATCGAAGTCGAAATCTTCTTCGTAAAATGCTTCGTCTTCGTCTATTTCATCTTCAACCCCATCTTCATCTTCAAAGATATCATCGAAGTCATCTTCGTCCATTTCATCATCGTCTTCTTCATCTAAATCATCGTCGTCGTTATAAACGCTAAAATAGATTTTGCTACGGTTCTCTTCTTCAGTAATTAATTGCCGCAGAATTTCTTCTGTCATTTTATGCTCTCCTTGTTTGTCGTTTTCTATTAAAATAATCTTTGTGGTTTAAAAATAATTAATAATTTCTCTATCCAAATAATAAAAAAAATTCTTTAAAAAAAATTAAATTATGTTAAGAGAAAAATTTTTACAGGAAATTTACAATAGTTTAATAATTTTACACATTTCCCACTTGCGGGCTAACATATGAAAATTTTTCTCTATAAAGAGACTTTTTGTTCTTAATTTCTAAATAATAAACCATAAGCAAATTTTTCCTTATGGCACTGGAATTGTCGTAAGTTTTCGCTAAACTTGAAATAAAAATCAGGAAAAAATTATGAAAAATATCGTTGCTTATCTTCTATTTGTATTTACAATAGTTGCATTATATGGCTTTGCATTTTCAAATCCGGTTTTGGATGATCCTCCCGGAAAGACAATCTTTTTAAACAATAAGTGTAATACCTGTCACTCGATTCAAACACAGGGTGTTACTACAAAGAAAACTAACCCGGTTGATCTTTCTACTATTGGAAAAAGTTATAAAGCCGACTTTTTAATGAAATATCTTCAAAAAACAGAAAAGATAAATAATAAAAATCACCCGGCAGCCTGGAAAGGAACAGACCCCGATCTTGAGACTTTAACCAAATGGCTTGGTACTCTTAAATAATTAATATTATTTTTTCAAGCTTTAGCCAACCAGGGCTAAAGCTTTTTAATTATTTTAAAATAAACAAAGATGTGTTTTTCTATAAAAAAAATTTTTCTGTCTATACTGACTTTTGTACTATTTTCTGTTGCTAACTTTGCACAATCCAACGAAGATTGTCTCGCTTGTCATAGTGATAAAGATTTATCAATGGAGAAGAAAGGAAAGACTTTTCCACTTTATGTTAATGAGGGAATACTAAAAAAGTCAGTTCATAAAAATTTAAAATGCATCTCCTGTCATGCGGGATTTAATGCAGATGATATTCCGCATAAAGAAAAAATTGAGCCTATTAATTGTAAAAATTGTCACAAAGATGCTGGGGTTAAACACCAGTTTCATCCTCAATTGTTGAATAGTTCTGGTAACGAAACAATACCGGGATTATCTTGTAAAAATTGTCATGGAACTCATGAAGTATCTGCTCCCAGACAAGGACAATCTAAATTCAATAACGCCAAAGTTTCTTTATTATGTGCAAAGTGTCATAAAGATGAATCTGAAAGATTTATTAGTTCATCTCACAATTTAGCAATCTCAAAAGGCGTAACAGGGGCACCGGGTTGTCTTGATTGTCATAAATCACCAATAACAATAAAAACTTTAAAGAGCGACACGTTACAGGTTAAGCTTGCAAAAGAAAAATTATGTTTATCGTGTCATCTTGATGACCCTGAAGTTCGAAACAGAATACCACAATCAAAAGCCTTTATACAGGCATACGAAAAAAGTGTTCATGGAAAAGCCTTAAGCAACGGAAATTATAAAGCAGCTACCTGTGTTGACTGCCATAGCTCGCATGATTTACAGTCAGGAAAGTTAACAACATCTTCTGTTTATAAAACAAATATTGCAAACACTTGCTCAAAGTGTCATTATAAAATAGCAGAAGAATATAAAGAAAGTATTCACGGAAAATCATTAAAAGCTGGAAAATTAGATGCACCAACTTGTACTGATTGTCACGGTGAACATAACATACTTAAACATGACGACCCAAACTCGCCCGTTTCATTTAAAAATGTTTCAGGACAGATTTGTACTCCGTGTCATGCCTCTGTCAGGTTATCTGAGAGATATGGATTATCATCAAACAGGGTACAAACTTTTGTTGAAAGTTATCATGGACTTGCTTTACGCGGGGGCTCGGCTAATGTTGCCAATTGTGGAAGCTGTCATGGAATTCATAATATAAAGCCATCATCCGATCCAACATCGCTGATTCATAAAAATAATCTTGCTAAGACTTGTGGAAAATGTCACCCGGGTGCGAATGAAAATTTTACTAAAGGAAAAATTCATGTTGATGCAACCGATAAAGAGGAACCGCTTCTTTACTGGATTTCCACTTTATACGTCATTTTGATCTTTAGTATAATTGGCGGAATGTTATTGCATAATATTTTAGATCTGGTTAAAAAAGCCAAAATTAAACTTCTTGTAAGAAGAGGAGTTATAAGAAAAGAAGTTCATCACAGCCATAGACTTTATTTACGTATGACTTTGAGTGAAAGAATTCAACATCTCTCTCTTTTATTAAGTTTCTTTACACTTGTTATCACAGGATTTATGCTCAGTTTTCCTGATGCCTGGTGGGTACGACACCTTCGTGAATTTATTCCAGGAGTTTTTGAATTGAGAAGCTACTTGCACAGAATAGCCGCTGTTGTAATGATTGCTGCCAGTGTATATCATGTTTACTATTTGTCATTT
>CAZQSR010000188.1:0-4178 GCA_964596145.1 uncultured Ignavibacteriaceae bacterium | reverse complement strand
CAAAGTGAACTTCCTTCCCAACGTTCTTTATAATATTCTCTTGCTAATTTTTGATGTTGAGAGAAATTTTCTGAAAATTTATGATAACCAGTTCCATCAGCGACAAAAAAAATATATCTATGTTTTTCGGGAGTTAAAACAGCAAGAATTGCACTCTTTCCCGGATTATTAATTGGCCCAGGCGGTAATCCTGTATACAAATAAGTATTATAAGGAGAATCTTTTCGCAAATCACGGTAACCAAGACGTTTCCAACCTTCCGAATTAATAAATTGAATTGTCGGATCAGCTTGTAATTTCATTCCTAATTTTAGTCTATTAAGATAAACACCTGCAATTCGCGGCATCTCTTCAGGTTTATTTGTTTCTCCTTCGACTATTGATGCAAGGGTTAAGATCTGATGAAAAGAAAAATTAGTATTTCTGATTTTTTCTTTTACTTTTTGATCATAGAATGAATGCATTTTTTTTAGCATCTCTTTGATAACTTCAAACGGAGTGCTGTTTTCATACAAGAAATAATTACCTGGGAGTAAGTATCCGAGCAATGATTCAGCATTTACTCCAAGTGAATCAGCAACTTTTTTATCTTTAACAGTAAATATAAATAACGAATCATCAACAATGCCTTCTTGTTTCAATCGTATAGCAATTCCCTTAATTGAAATTCCATCATAAAGTTTTACTTCTTTAAGTTTATCACCTGCTCCTGAAACCAGCAATTCAACAATCTCAATATAATTAAGACCATTTTGAATTTTATATCTCGCGGGTTTAATTCTTGTATTTGCTCCTAGAATCCATCCAACAACCTTAAAATTAAAACGAGAAGGTATTACCCCCGTCTGATAAAGCTTTTCTGTAACCTGTGAAAAATTTTCTCCCGGTTTAATCAGTAGTACTTTTGGAGATTTACCTTGATAATAATTTGCTGTAAAAAAAGTCAAATAAAAAATAATTGTCAGAAGTAGAAAAAATGAAACGACGATTATCAGTTCTTTTTTTGTCAATAGCTGTTTAAAATTTATTTTTTGTAAAGAATTGATTGACATTAGATTTTATTTTTTATATATCAATTTCTCATTCCTGAGAGCGGCACGGGATTCATCAAGTATTCTTTCAAATATTCCTGAAAGAATTTTTTGTTCAAATAGATTTGTTGCTGTTGCTTTTACATTTGAAATAATTTTCTCTTCTCTTTCAGGAGAATAAGTATTCTGCCCAAGACTTCGTTTTATCCTGCCTAAATGAAGCGTAAGAAAAGTTCTTTCTTTTAATAATTTAGTAAGACTAACATCAATCTCATCTACTTCAATTCGCAACTTATTAATTAACGCTTTCTTTTCTTTAGGAGACAATAAATCAATATCCTGCAATATTTTCCTGATTTCTTTTTTCATATAACAAAGATAATAATTTTAGATGATTTGAATAAAATCAAAACAAATACTTTGAAAAAAATGCGGGAAATGGTTCGTAATCCAGGGTAAACTTTTCACCTGACTCATAAAGCATTTTAGCTCGCATAGCAATCATAGCAGCATTATCTCCGCAGTATTCAAAAGAAGGAATAACAAGTTGTTTTTGATATTTGTTTGCAAGAATTGCAAAAGCTGTTCGTAAAGATTTATTTGCTGCTACTCCACCCGCTAATGAGAGTGAATTTATTGGAAATTCCTTAAGAGCTAATTCTGTGTTCTTGATTAATGCTTGTACAACCGCTTTTTGAAATGATGCTGCAATATCATTCAATTCATCCCCGATTGGCAATTTTTCCGAATAATTTTTTTGCAAAAATCTAAGAACAGATGTTTTTAAGCCGCTGAAAGAAAAATCATATTTGCCTTTAGTATCAGCGATGGGGAATTTTATTTGGTCAGGATTTCCTTTTTCTGCTGCAGCTGAAATTTTTGGACCGCCAGGGTAACCAAGTCCTATCATTTTTGCTACTTTATCAAAAGCCTCTCCTGCAGCATCATCAACAGTCGAACCAAGTTTGTACATCTCTGTAAAACTTTTAACAAGAATTAGAAGTGTATGCCCACCTGAGACCACTAAAGTAAGCATCGGAAGTTTTGGTTTCTCCTCCATCAGGAAACCTGAAAAAATATGAGCTTCGATATGATTAACAGGTATAAATACTTTATTTAAAGCGAAGGCTAATCCTTTAGCAAAGGTAAAACCTACGAGTAATGCGCCAATAATTCCGGGTCCGGAAGAGGCTGCTATCACGTCAATATCTTCCATTCTGATTCCGCTTTTTCTTACAGCATCTTTCATCAAAGGAAGAATTATTTGAATATGTGCTCTGCTTGATAGTTCAGGAACTACGCCACCAAAATTTACATGAAAATCCTGAGATGAAACAAAATTAGTTTTTACAATATCATCCTGCAAAAGAGCTACGGAAGTTTCATCGCAGGAACTTTCAATTCCAAGAATATTTATCATTTAAAGGAAAATAAATTTTTTACAATATGCCCCGCAACAGAAGGATTTTCTTTCAACCTTCTGATTGAATATTTGTACCAATGTTCACCAAAAGGAACATAAATTCTGATTTTATAACCATCTCTATTAATCTTGTCTCTTAAGTCTTCCCTTACACCAAGAAGCATTTGGAATTCAAATTTTTCTTTAGGAATTTTCATTTCGTTAATCATCTTATAAGCTTCTTTAACAAGGTATTCATCATGAGTGGCAATACCTACATAATTTCCATCTTCAAACATTTTTCTAAGAATTTTCAAGTAATTGTCCCGAATTTCTTGTCTATTCTTATAAGCAATTTCTTCAGGCTCAACATAAATACCTTTGCAAAGCCGATAGGTTGTTCCTAATTTATTCAATGAAACAACATCATCAAAACTTCTTTTCAGATAAGACTGAATTACTACTCCAACTGAAGTAAAATTCTCTCTTAATTTTTTATACAGGTTAAAAGTCTTATCAGTTGTTGGAGAATCTTCCATGTCAATTCTTACAAAGTTGTTTATTGATTCTGCTTTGCGAACAATTTCTTCAACTTGTTTGTAACAAAAATCCTCATTAAGCATCAAGCCCATCTGGGTTGGTTTAATAGACAAGTTTGCCATAAGTTTTTGTTTGTAAATAGCATCAAGAACATCAAGACATTCATTCTTGGCTTGTTCCGCTTCAAAAGTAGTGCTTATTGCTTCACCAAGCACATCAATGGTTGAATAAATTCCCTTTGAATTCAATTCTTTTGTAAGATTTATTGCATCCTGCAAAGTATCACCAGCAATGTAGCGGTTAGAAAATATTCTAACAATCGATTTGGGCAGTAACTGAACAAAGGCAACGATAGCTTTATTAATTAGATTCATTTTCAATCCGATATTTCTATAAAAATTGTATTCAAAATTAGGTGATTTTAATTAAACAAAAAAGATAGTGATGTATGAAATAGATAACAATTATAAAAACTAGCAAATCCATTTCATTGTACAATCTGTGTTCAGAAAAATAAACAAAGCAGAAGAAAAGTCGGGATTAACCATTATTATCCGTCATTTTATTCTGGTACAAGGTTTGCATTCTTTAAGTCAACATTGAAGAAGGAGATAAAAAATGAAAACGAAAATATTAATTGCAGTTGTTTTAACAGTTACTTTTTGGGGATGTTTAGAAGATCCCTATATGTATCATTCAGATTACGATGCCCCTTCAATTCCCCGTAATGTTGTTGTTCTTAATGGAGATAATGTTATCGATCTTTATTGGGATGAAAACCGTGAAAGAGATCTTGCTGGTTATAATATTTACTATTCATATTCTTATAATGGGAAATACTATTTGCTTGGTTCTTCTGATTATGCACACTTCACTGATTATGGAGCAAGAAATGGTTCAACTTATTACTATGCAGTAACAGCTTACGATTATAACGGAAATGAAAGCCAATTGAGCAAAGATGTTGTATATGCTACTCCACGTCCAGAAGGTTTTAACCAGAGCATTTTTGATTACCGCAGGTTTCCAAATTCATCAGGTTATGATTTTAGTAATTACAGTGTACTGGCTTATAATAATCAAAATACAGATTTCTTTTTCGAAAACTACAACGGGACTTATTACCTGAATGTATGGGATGACACTGATATTAAAGATATGGGTTACACACAGGATATTTATGATATTCCTTTTGCACCATTATC
>CAZQSR010000187.1:0-4194 GCA_964596145.1 uncultured Ignavibacteriaceae bacterium | reverse complement strand
GATGGATGATAATGTCATAAACAGAAGATTTGTCCAAGCTCCTCATTTCCCAAAAGAAATAATTGATAAACTTCGTGACTTTCTTGAAATAATTCACGAACCGCTTGCAGTTCGCTCTTCAAGTTTGCTTGAAGACTCTCAATTCCAGCCATTTGCAGGTGTATATCAAACATATATGATCCCAAATAATGATCCTTCAATGAAAGTGCGTCTTGAAGAATTACTTGAATGCATTAAATTTGTTTATGCTTCTACATTTTACAAAAGTGCAAAAGATTACATGAACGCGACAACTTACCGACTTGAAGAAGAAAAAATGGCAGTAATTGTTCAACGACTTGTTGGAGCAGATCACGACTCCAGATTCTATCCTGATTTTGCAGGTGTTGCTAAATCATATAATTTTTATCCTGTTCCTCCACAAAAATCTACAGATGGTATTGCTCTTGTAGCTCTGGGACTTGGAAAAACAGTTGTCGAAGGTGGAAATACTGTCCGCTTCTGTCCGAAATATCCGCGTCATTTATTACAATTTTTTTCCACCAAAGAAACTTTACGAAATGCTCAACAAATGTTCTGGGCACTGGATTTAAAAGGCAAACTCGATCATAATCTTGATCACACTCCTGATGTGCTTTTACAGGAACTTGAATTAAGTCTTGCTGAAAAAGACGGAACACTGTTTCACGTAGGTTCAACCTATTCTCCTGAGAACGATGCTGTTTATGATGGCATTTCAAGAAATGGACGAAGGGTTGTAACATTTGCCCCGATCCTTAAACATAAAGTTTTTCCTTTAGCAGAAATTCTTGATGAACTTCTTGAACTTGGAACTTGGGGAATGGGAACTTATGTAGAAATGGAATTTGCAGTTAACATGAAAGTTCCGCAGGGTAAACCAAAAGAATTTGCTTTCCTGCAAATGCGTCCACTCGTTATTAGCCGGGAGATTGAAGAACTTAAAATTGAAACAATCAATCCCGAAGATGTTATTTGTCAGAGTTCTCAGGTATTGGGAAATGGTTTGTATGATAATATTTATGATGTTATCTTTGTTGATATAAATAAATTCGACCGTTCAAAGACAAGAGAAACTGCTATTGAAGTAAATTATATAAATCAAAAACTTGTGAAAGAGAAAAGACCATATTTACTTATTGGATTGGGACGCTGGGGAAGTTTTGACCACTGGCTGGGCATACCTGTAACGTGGGACCAGATTTCCGGTGCCAATGTAATTGTTGAATGTGGTTTCAAAGATTTTAATGTTACTCCTTCTCAGGGTTCACATTTCTTTCAGAATCTGACTTCTTTTAGAGTTGGTTACTTTACTGTTAATAATACAGAAAAAACTGCTATGTTAGACTGGAACTGGCTTTTAGAACAAAAACCTCTCGAAGAAATGAACTATATTAAACACATCAGATTCGAGAAACCAATTACTATTAAAATTAACGGTCATCAAAACAGAGGAATAATTTTTAAACCCGGTAAATTGTGAAAACTTCTTTTCAGAAAATTTTAAACGATTTCCCTTCTGCCTTCTGCCTGCTTAATGAAGAAGGCATTCTGTTAGAAACCAATTATTCTTTTTTGTCTTTGACAGGACTTACAAAAGATAACATAATTGGCAAACCTTTTTCATTTTGTTTTAAAGAAGAAAATAAAAATGATATTGATGAGCTTATAAAACTTAACTCTCTCGTTGAAAAGAAAATTACTTTACTAAATAACGAAGTCAAACATTTTGAATTTTCTTCATCATCTTTTTATGATGGAAAAAATTCACGGCTTACTCTTTTAATGATTAAAGATATTTCAGATAAGAAAAAATTTATTGACGACCTTTATAAAAGTGAACAGAGATATAAAGAACTTTTTAACAACACCAATGACGCTGTATTTGTCTGTTATATCAATTACGGAAAAACTTTGAGTAATTTTGTTGAAGTTAATAATGTTGCGTGTAAACGACTTGGTTACTCAAAGGAAGAACTGCTGGATACAAACCCTGGCTCTGTTGTGTTTGGTAATTTTGAGGGTGAAGTTGGAAATATCATCGACAGACTATTTTCGGAAGGACAGGTAATTTTTGAAGTTGTTCATCTTACCAAGAATGAAGAAAAAATTCCTGCCGAAATAAGTGCTCATCTTTTTAATTATAATGAACGTCCTGCATTGATTGCAATCTCAAGAGATTTAACCGAACGACAAAGAGTTGAAAATCAACTTCTTCTTACAACCGAACAATTAAGAAACCTTGCTTCACGCCTTCAACTTATACGTGAAGAAGAACGCACAGTGATAGCTCGTGAAATTCATGATGAACTTGGTCAGGCATTAACCGTTTTAAAAATTCAGGTATCTCTCCTTGCAAAAAAACTGGAAGAAAATCAAACTCAATTGAAAGATAAGACACTCTCTATTTCACAACTGCTCGATCAAACAATTACCTCAGTTCAAAAAATTACTACAAAGCTAAGACCGGGAATTCTGGATGAACTTGGTCTTGTTGCTGCAATTGAATGGCAAACGCAGGACTTCGAACAAAGGACAAACATTGTTTGCGATGTAAATCTTCTTAAAGAAGAAATTAGTCTTGACCAGGAAATATCAACCGCTGTTTTTAGAATTTTTCAGGAAGCATTAACTAATGTTGCACGACACGCAAATGCAAGCAAAGTAAAAATTCAACTGACTGAATTTAAAAATACCTTAATACTTGAAGTAACTGATAACGGTAAAGGCATTACGCAAAGCCAGGTGAACAATCCGCAATCATTAGGTTTACTTGGAATTAAAGAGCGGGTTTTACTTTTTGGCGGTAAGGTAGAAATAAAAAGTTCTATGAAAAGCGGAACAACTGTTAAGGTCGAAATTCCGTTTAACAACATTAACAAAAAAGATAATGTAAAATGATTAAAGTTTTATTAGCCGATGACCATGCAATGGTGCGCGATGGTTTAAAATTAGTTCTCTCTGAAGATAAAGATATGAAAGTTGAAGGAGAAGCTTCAAACAGCAGCGAATTGTTTTCGCTTCTGCAAAATACACAATTTGATATTGTTATTCTTGATATAAATATGCCCGGCAAAAGCGGCATTGATGCATTAAAAGATATCAAAATTTTGTACCCTCATTTGCCAATACTTATATTAAGTATGTATGACGAAACTCAGTACGGTGTCCGTGCAATTAAAGCAGGAGCTTCGGGTTACCTTACAAAGCAAAGTGCAGCAAATGAACTTGTCGCGGCAATAAAAAAAATTGCCTGTGGAGGAAAATATATCTCCCTCCTGCTTGCCGAAAAACTTGCAGATAGTTTTGGAACCGTTCAAAAAGAAAATCCCCACGAAATACTTTCTGACCGTGAGTACGAAGTAATGACTAAAATTGCTTCAGGAAAATCGGCTGAAACCATTGCTGAGGAGCTTTCCATTAGCATTCACACGGTCTATTCATACAGAAACAGGATTATGGATAAGCTTCAACTCAAATCCAATATTGAAATAACCCATTATGTTATTAACCAGAAGTTAATTTGAGTTATTAAACTTATAACAGCACTTGCAAATATCTCAGAGAGAAAATGATATAGCTAAGGTTTCGGAAAAAATAGAATATCAGGAAAACAAAAAAATTTTTGCAGATAGATGAAAAAAATATTTTTAATTTATATATATATTGCAAAAGAAAAGTGATGTATTTATAAGAGAGTGATTTAACAATATTTATTAATTGGAATTTATTATTAACAAAGAAAACTAGAAAAAGATAACTTAAATAACTAAAACAAATTAGGAGCGAGCTTATGTTGCCCCATAAACGGATAAGTCGGCGAGAAATTGTTGAGGAAGTAATAAGTAAAAAAAGAGATGACAAAAAATGTAAATTAAATAACACCACAACACCAACGGTTGAACAAATTAACAAACAGAGAATGTTTGTCCCTAACCACTCCACCCGGGCAGGAGTAACCCTATGCCTGTAATAACACCACCACGAACTGACAATTATATAACAAGCAAAAAATTTTTAATAGAAAAATATGTTAAAATAAAAATGAACTGTTATAATTTATCTGATAACTATCAAAAAAGGGATTTTATGAAAACCAAACCAAAATTATACTTAATAAAAACCATTTCACTTTTACTGATATTTTCTACACTATTTGCAGGCTGCTCAACAACA
>CAZQSR010000186.1:0-4239 GCA_964596145.1 uncultured Ignavibacteriaceae bacterium | reverse complement strand
ATAGTTACTCGTTTAATCATGATGTTTATTCCATATTTTCAACATAAGGTGTTTCTGGTTCACCTTCAATCCAGCTTTCTCTTGCAGGCGCAAGATAGATATTTTTTAATTTGATAACTTCACTTTTATTTATTACTTCAACAGAGACGGTACCTCTGTCGGGAATAGCAAGTACTCTTGATATATGAGAAATCTCAGGATAACCAGTTTCAGTGGTTATTCCCATATCGTTAAGTTCAATTGTACTGTAATTTTTTCCAGCTGAAGAAAAATTTTTCAAGAAGAAACCCGGTAAGTCAATTTTAATTGTAGTGCTTCGAGCTGTGTTGCTTAATAAAGTGACTATTGGTTTAGAATTTTCCGGATATCTGTTATCTAAGGTTATCCATTGTCCTGAGAGAATTGAAGTTAAAAAAAGAAATGAAAGGACTGAGAGAGTAAATTTCTTATTCATTCTGATTTTCCTATATAATATTCAAAATCATAATTAGCAATTTTTTTATACTCTAAAATAACAAAAAAGTTTTAGCCAATTACAATAAATATTAATTTTTATTTTTTTTGATAAATGAATAATACTCTGCAAAAATTTTTAAATATAAACCTCTTTGGTTATTGATGCTTGATTTGATAATTTTGCCAACAAAAATTATAAATTGGTGGAGAAAAATTGAGTAAATTTTCCGGAGTTGATTATTTAAATATTGACGATCTTTTTTCAGATGATGAAAAGATGGTTAGGGATACTGTGAGGGATTTTGTTGAAGAAGAAATTATTCCCATCATTGAAGAATACAACAGGAGTGCAAAATTTCCAATGCAGTTGATTCCTAAAATGGCTGAACTTGGGATATTTGGTTCAACTCTTCCTGCTGAATATGGCTGTGCTGAAATGAATAATGTTGCTTATGGACTTGTAATGCAGGAATTAGAAAGAGGTGACAGCGGAGTACGAAGTTTCGTCTCTGTTCAGAGTGCACTGGTCATGTATCCAATATTTACTTTTGGAAGTGAAGAACAAAAAAAATATTGGCTTCCCTTATTAGCTAAAGGAGAGAAAATTGGCTGCTTTGGATTAACTGAACCTGATTTTGGTTCAAACCCTGGTGGAATGATCACAAAGGCAGAAAAAACAAATGGCGGCTACATATTAAATGGCGCCAAAATGTGGATTACCAACGGAACTATTGCTGATGTTGCAGTTGTATGGGCGAAGTTAGATGGAATTGTTCATGGTTTTTTAGTTGAGAAAAATTTTAAACGATTTTCTGCACCGGAGATGAAAGGAAAACATTCTCTTCGTGCTTCAGTTACTTCTGAATTAGTGTTTGATAATGTATTCGTCCCTGATTCACATCATCTTCCAAATACTTCTGGATTAAAGTCTCCATTGATGTGTTTAAATCAGGCAAGATATGGAATTGCCTGGGGAGTTGTTGGTGCGATGATGGCTTGCTACGATTCTGCTTTGAATTATGCAAAGTCAAGAATTCAGTTTAGTAAACCAATTGCAGCTTATCAAATTACGCAGGAAAAATTGGTTTATATGTTGACAGAAATTACCAAATCTCAATTAATTAATATTCAGCTTGGCAGGTTGAAAGATAATGGAAAATTAAAATATCAGCAGGTCTCATTTGCAAAAAGAAATAATTGTGAAAAAGCTCTTGACATTGCAAGAGTAGCAAGAGAGATTCTCGGTGCAAACGGTATTCTTGATGAATATCCTGTAATGCGTCATTCTGCAAATCTCGAATCAGTTAAAACATATGAAGGAACACACGAGATGCATACACTTATTATTGGAGAAGATATTACAGGCTTTCCTGCATTTGATTAATTGTTTGACCACTTTATGTGGTCTTTTTTGTATTGATCTGGAGAAATATTATGAAAAATAAATTTGAAATTGAAGGTCTTACTTTTGATGATGTTCTTCTCATTCCTCAGAAGTCGTCTGTTTTACCAAGAGAAACTGATGTTTCCACTTATCTAACAAATGATATTAAGCTGAACATTCCTTTTATTTCCGCTGCTATGGATACAGTAACAGAGGCTGAAATGGCTATATCAATTGCACGTGAAGGTGGTATTGGGATTATTCACAAAAATATGTCAATTGAAAAACAATGTGATGAAGTTGATAAAGTTAAAAGAAGTGAAAGTGGAATGATTCTTCATCCATTAACATTAACTGAAGATAAAACAATTGGTGATGCAGAAGAATTAATGAAAAAATTCAGTATCTCCGGAATACCAATAATTGATAAACAGGGAAAACTCGTCGGAATTCTAACTAACAGAGATTTAAGATTTCATCCAAACAGGAAAGTAAAAGTTGTTGAATTAATGACAAAAGAAAATCTTGTTACTGCACCTGTGGGAACTGATCTCTTAAAAGCAGAAAAAATTCTTCAACATCATAAAATTGAAAAACTTCCTGTCGTTGATAAAAACGGAATTTTAAAAGGATTAATCACATTCAAAGACATACAAAAAAAGAAGAAACATCCTTTTGCTTGTAAAGATGAACACGGCAGGCTAAGAGTTGGAGCAGCGGTGGGAGTTACTAAAGAAACAATTGATAGAGTTGATGCATTAGTTCATTCAGGAGTTGATGTTATAGTCATTGATACAGCTCATGGGCATTCTTCCGGTGTGCTTAGAATGGTAAAAGAAGTTCGTAATAAATTTAAAGACATTCAGTTAGTTGCAGGAAATATTGGTACTTTTGAAGCCGCATTAGAGCTTTATAAAATTAAAGTTGATGCAGTAAAAGTCGGCATTGGGCCCGGTTCAATTTGTACTACAAGAATTATTGCCGGTGTTGGAATTCCTCAGATTACTGCGATAAATGAAGTGTATAAAGCATTGAAAGGAAAAAAAATCAAGATAATCGCTGATGGAGGAATCAAATATACCGGTGATGTTCCAAAAGCAATTGCTGCCGGTGCTGATTCAGTTATGATTGGTGGACTCTTTGCTGGTGTTGAAGAAAGTCCCGGTGAAAAAATTCTTTATGAAGGAAGAACATTTAAAATGTACAGAGGGATGGGTTCAATTGAAGCGATGAAACAGGGAAGCAAAGACAGATATTTCCAGGATGTTGAAGAAGATGTCGCAAAACTTGTTCCTGAAGGCATTGAGGGAAGAGTTCCATATAAAGGTTTGTTGTCTGATACTATTTATCAGCTCGTAGGTGGATTAAAAGCTGCGATGGGTTATTGTGGTGTAAAAAATTTATCAGAATTAAAAACCAAAACGAAGTTTGTAAAAATTACTCAGGCTGGATTAAAAGAAAGTCATCCACACGATGTTACCATAACAAAAGAAGCTCCTAATTATCATAAGTAAAATGTTTAAAGTATTAGTAATTGCATATTATTTTCCTCCTGCAGGACTTAGTGGTGTTCAGAGGACACTTAAATTTGTTAAGTATTTGCCGCAGTTTAATTGGCGCCCAACTGTTTTAACTACAGGAAAAACTGCTTATTACGCTCACGATCATTCGTTACTTGATGAATTAAAAGGCAAAGATATTTCTATTGTCAGAGTTCAAGGAAGTGAAATAAATTCTTTGCTTGCAAAAAAAGGTACAATCAAAATGCCTTCAGAATTTGTAAGAAAATTATTAAGCAGAATAAGTAGTTTTTTTTTCATTCCTGATAATAAAATTGGTTGGTGCAATGCAGCTTATAAAGTCGCAAAAGATTTACTTTCAAAAGAGGAATTTGACTTGATTTTTGTAACAGGACCACCTTTTTCTGCGGTGAATCTGGCAGTAAAACTTAAAAAAGAATTTAAACTGCCTCTGGTAATTGACTACAGAGATTTATGGTATGGATATCAGTTTGGTTTTTATGCAACTCCGTTACATAAATACTTAATTAAAAAAATGGAATATCAGGCTTTGAAAATTGCTGATAAAGTTACAGTAACAAACCGTCGTATAAAAGAAAAACTGATGGATTATTACAAGTTCGTTGCTCATAACGATATCGTAATTCTTACTCACGGCTTCGATCCGGAAGATTTTAATAATATCGGTAAAGTTGAAAAGGAAAACGATAAATTTGTTATCACTTATTCAGGAATTTTCTACGAGTTTATAACTCCAAAATTTTTTCTCAAGGCATTTAAAGAAATTTCTATTGAAAGACCTGATGTAGCAGCTAATATTGAACTACATTTTGTAGGGATATTAAGAAAAGAAAATAAAAAATTAATCAAGAAACTTGG
>CAZQSR010000185.1:0-4240 GCA_964596145.1 uncultured Ignavibacteriaceae bacterium | reverse complement strand
GCGAGTCCTCGGGAACTAACCTCGCTGCAGTTACCCGTTCTTCTTACATTCTAGAAACTGTTTTTGGTGGATTTTTAGATTGAGGAGCGGGAGCTTTTATCCGCCGATTGCAGGGCAGGAACGAATAATATGAGTAGTTTCTCTCTCCAATATCAATCATGTTCTGGTAATTCATGGAATCATATTCAATATTTAGTTACATTTTCGCCGATTGGTCCTCGCATATTAAAGCCAATGTTAAAAACAACATGATCATTTTCTTGTGCTAGATATTTCGGAAAAAATTTTATTTCAGTAGGATAGTTCGGTAAGGTATCGCACCTAATAAATCCGACTCTCTTATACATGTCAACGGAAGTTACAACACCTCTAAATTTCATAATTTCTTTATTTTTTGTAAAAAATACACCTTTTTTAATGTAGCTTCTTCTCATCTCTCCTTCAGATATAGATTCTAATTCCTTAAAAACATCCTTTGATGTCTTATATCGCTCCTTTTTAAATAATAATATACCATAATTAAATAAATATTTGATATTTTGATGATCTGTAAAATCATACCATTGCTTCAGAATATCAAATTGTTGCGTTTCATCATCGGGATAAAGACGAAATATTACTTTTAATTTTAGCAAAATTAGACCACTATCTTGCGGATCAACATCCAATCCTTGTTCGATTATTTTTAATATGCTCTTAAAATCCTCTGTGAAAATTGATAGATCAGTGATCTTTTCATCTTTAATTCTGGTACTGATTTCATTGTATTTTTTAATGGCTTTAATACGAAGACCAGCTGCACTCTTAAAATTTTTTATTAATATTTGAACGATTTCCTCAAATTTCTCAATCTTGTCTAGTAATAGGAAAATTTTCCCCTTTTCCTCGACAAATCTTGTTCGATTTGCGTCTTTTAAAACGCTTATTGCCTCTTCGCACAAATTTAACGCATCGGATAATAATTTAACCTTTTCAATTCTATCTTTGGAAATTGAGGCTTTCTTAATAAGGACAACTATTTGCCCATGATAGGAGTGTTCGTCAAAATGTCTTCGAGATCTCCCGAGGATAAAAAAGTGAATTGCTTTATCATAAAAAATTATTGCATCATCTGTCTTTCCTTCATTGAATAATTCGTGTCCCCTCTTTAAGTTTAAACTACCGAAGGAAGTGTAAATATTTTGAATTGGTTCATGACCATGAACTTCTTGTAATGCATGTGTTAGTAATTGTTCAGCATGATCAAAGTCTTTTCCTGGACCTTCCATCTCTAATAAACCATAATGATGATAGAGTGATCGGGAACCAATAATTGAACAGGCAATTTTAAAAATATCCTTTTTTGCTTGAAGGGGAATGGATCTTTCTTTTGTATTGGGCCCAATTTCTTTCACTAATATATATTCTATTGCCCTGACCTCATGATCATAATTCGGATTTATTTTATTAATGAGTTCAATCAATTTCTGTGCCTTTGAATCTGAAAAAAAATCAACCGTCTTTTCAGCGATAATAGGATGATGTACCCTATAATCAATTTCATCGTTTTCTGCGTCAATTGGAAAAATAACTTTATTTAATTCATTTTTTAATAGATTATCTCTGAACTCTGGCCAGCTGTTAACTGTGGATCTTACCAATAGATTTTCTGGGAGATTGCATTTGTAATTATTAAATACACATACATATTCATAAATTATTTTTGCCCATCCTTCAAGCTTCACGAACTGGTCCCTAATTATCTGGTTTAATGGTCTCTTGGATTCATCGACAATTGAATACATCAAAGCAAAGAAGGATTCATTGTACCGAGGATTTTCTATAAAAGGAATAATTTCAGAAACCGTATCAGCAATTTTTTGGGTTAAAATATATTCAACAAATTCTTTAAGCTCGTCACTCGAAAAGGATTCAGGAATTGTATAGGTCAATAAATTATTTTTTATTTTTTTAGATATCCTGTTTTCTCTGTCGGATAAAACAACGGTAATTAATTTTCCCCGTGAAGTTAAATGTTTGTACATTTTATCGTATTCTTGAAACATCTGGCCACAATTGTCACAAATAATTAAAAATCTTGGACGAGAAATTGAGGTACCAAATTTATTTTTTTTGATATATTTTTCGACATGTTCGATAAATGAATCCAAAAGAATATAATCTAGTGTAGGTCCCTTTGGCCTGATAAAAACAACGGGTTGACCTTTTGTATACCAATCGAAGGCTAAACGTTTAAGAATTATAGTTTTTCCGGATCCGGCTGGCCCGGTTAGTAATATCCTGGAATTATTTTCTGGACTCGGATCCAAAAAATCCCTAAAAATCCGATTTTTAATTCCATCCTTGACTTTGTCCCCAAATAGCTTACATAATTGAGGTTTTAAGGCGCCGTTAAAGGTATAGATCTCTCTCTGAAAATCCCAATTCTGTAAAAATGGATAATAGGATGAATCCTCCCCATTGTAAAATTTTTTAATATCATTATAAGCCGATATAGTGAAGTGCTGATCCAAAATACTAAAATATTCTTCGCATTGATTTTCTAACGTCATTGGAACCTCAATTGGAAATCCTAAAACGTGTAGAATTTTTTCCGAAGGAATTGAAGTAAAGTCATAATTAAGAAATTGCTCATTTGCATTTTTAATAAATTCATCTAATGTTCCTTTAATATGGATAATATGAAATTTTTCAAACATCCTTCTTGTTTTATCATCTAAAGAACCAGGAATTATTGCATATGATTCGCGGAGAGCATTAATCCCTGTGGTCTCTAAAATTTCTTCAAATATTTCAAAAACTAAATTATCTCTGAATGAATAGCCAATAAAAATTATTGAGCCTTCTCGAATACAATCTGTGAGGGTATAATAGTACATCCTTCTTCTTTCAAATGAAGTTGTGAACTCGGTTCGGGTTAAAATTGGATAACCTTCTTCTCGGTATGGTCTGTCAATCGAACCCAAAATTTTAATATAATTTAATAGGCCAATTTTGTTAAATTTAATTTTGGGATGGTTCTCCTTAATTACGTTTATTATTTTATTCTTTAATCTTTCTTCTGGAATTCTTTCAATTACCACATCGTAATTTGTTGTAAAAATTGTCTTCCATGGCAAATTTACGAGATCAATTAATTGTTCATTTGGGAATAAACCATTCAGATATCTGAAAATTATAGTTTGAAGATCAATTCTTGAATATTTTCCTGAATCGATAATGTCCTTACAAACATCAAAAAAATTATCTCCATATGAAAATTCAATATCTGAATAATGTTTTTTCAGATAGTTTAATAATTCACCTCCAGATGGACCCCCAAGAGGAATGGAAGATCCTGCTCCCAAGAACAAGCTTGTATGTTTTGTTTTCATTAGATCGATTATTCGATCCATTAATATCTTCTCCTAATATTGAAATTTATTTAAACCTAATAAAATGTTTTGAACGTATTCCGGACAGGTTTGAAAGATTTCCGAGATTAATATGCGGATTCTAATATCCTCCAAGAATTTTATTTAAGGGATAATTTCAGACGTAATAAGACCCCAGTAGGTTGATAAATCAGTCTTTAATATTAGAATACTAACAAAGAATTAGGCGCAAGTCCTTGGGATGGGAGGAAAATAGACTGCCTATGTTTTCCGTATTTCAAACTGAAGAATTTTTATCCAGTCATCCTGAAGATTTAAGGCATTTATTTTTTAAAGAGGCTGCTCTGTTTTTGACGGAGTATTTTCTTTACAAATCAATTACTTTAGATGATTTTATATTTCCATTCTCTCCATCACTTAATTTAAAAAATTGAAATTACTGCTCAATATTATCCTCTATTCAATGGATTATCCATTCCCCTAACCCCCCGGTTCATTCAAATTCAAATCCAATCACACAAATCTTACTCCTGCACCAATGAATCGGGAATTCCTGAAGAGAATGGCCGCAATGACGCGGAAGATGGGCACTCCACCGTTTTTACAAAGAGTGCTCACCACCTTCGTCGTCCGGATCACACTTATCGTGGAAGGGCAGGCCGGGATCATCCGGAACCCGCCGGTTGTGCAGTACCCTGAACAGGGATCATCTATGGTTCCCTCCCTCCAAAGGGGTTATGAGATGTTTTACAAGGTTCGCAATTCAGTAGTGTTATCGGCGCATGATTCTCCATTACTCTGATAGGAGTAGAAAAAAGTTGACAATTACATTATTAGAATAGCTTTATCAGATTTTGTCAATAATT
>CAZQSR010000184.1:0-4277 GCA_964596145.1 uncultured Ignavibacteriaceae bacterium | reverse complement strand
AGAATCGAGTAATCAAGAGGTAATTTATCAATGATTATATTATTGTCACTATCAAGTATCTTCGGCTTATCAAGAAGCCCTTTAATTGGTATTATGCCTGTTTCAGCTTCTAGCTCTTTAGCGGCTACAGTTGAAGCAATGCCACCGACAAAGAGCCCTGATTCATCTTTAACTAATATCTTTGCGTAGTTGATAGTATCAACAATTTTATCCCAGTAGAAAGTAAAAAGAGTTGTTACATAGATCCTATCCCATTTAAATTCATCGGGAATTTCATGTTTTTTAATAAATCCATTGTAATGCTTTATCCATTCCAGCAAAGCTGGTTTGAATGAGTGAGTATCAAAGATGAACTCATAACCCTTCACGCTATTTTTTTGAATTATTTGAACTAGGGCTGATTTATAGATTTTCCAGTTTGTACCTGGATCAATCTTTGAAAAACGAGAAACAGCTTCCTCTGCAAAAACATCAAGGATAAGATTTTTTATGTCACCCTTAAAAAAACGTACAGAATCACCACGATCTCTATGATAGGTAGATATCTTCATAAGACCCATGGGGGGGTATTTATTTTTATAGTCAGGTTCGACTAGTAAGATTCTTCTACTCATTTAAATTTTTCTTCAATTTTCGTAATAAGGTTTGTGGCAAGATCAGGGGTAAGGACAATCCTGATTACCTCATATATTTCAGAAACCAACTTGCGTTCTTTCTTTGTAAGTTTTGATAATTTGTCTGTCTGCCAAGTTGGTTTGTCAATATCTGTCTTTTCGATTGTTTTAATGTTGTTAGGTTTATTGCCCACAACTCGGCTGAAGATCTTTTCCAGCGCAGAGTTTGCTTGAGCTTTTTCCTTAATTTTATCTAATTCCTTGACTGCTTTTAAAGCTTCTTCATTACCTTTCTCAATTTTTTTTTGATATTCATCATATTCTTTCGAACTAACGAATCCTGAAGCTGTTTTTTCCTTATATTCTTGTTTAAGTTCATCTAGATTATCTAATTTTTTCTTGGCAGCATTTATCGTTGAAGCTGCATGTGTTAATCTATGAAGATCATTGTCAATAAATGCTTTAACTTCGGTTTCAAAATTCTTTAGCATTGTATTTTCATCAAAATAATCGCGTCTACCATTTGGAACAAGTTCGGGATCTACAATATGTAATTCACCAATGAAATAAAAATGGAAACGGCGATCTTTCCATAAGCGTTGCAGAGTGTCATCCTCACCGATTTGAATATTACCTTTTCTAATGCGAATTCCACGAGCAACGTTACATGCTTGTATTTGTTGTAGAACACTTGAAATTCCATGCCAACCAAAAGCAATTAATTCTTTGCCATCCTTAATCTCAAAGAATTTTATATCTAAGATATCATCAAGAGCTTTTTTAGAGCCATTTGACTCTGTGTATATTTTTGTTGAATATGGTTTATAAATTTGTTCTGTATCGATGTAGATTCTATATTCATCAATATTAATATTCTTTTCTTTGAACTTATCATATATTTGCGACTTGAAAATAAATGTATTTGCGAATGGAACTGGAGCAACCATTGACAAGTAATTTCTAACATATGAAACATCTAGTAATTTATTATTTGTAACACCATTAAGTTTTACTCGAAAATAATGGACATTTTCACTTTCAGAGTTTTCTTGTGAGAATGAAACAACATCAGCAATAAGCTCATGAGCTTCCTTCTTGATATCATAATCAGTTAGAGTCTTTCTTAATAGCTTTGAATTCCATTTCAATATCGATTTTGTTTTTTCATCTTTTGCAGTAGTTTCAAAAACTAATTCATCACAATAAGCTAAACCTCCTAATCTACCAATACCCCGGAAACCTTTCTTTTTCTTTCGGTCCTTCTCGGATTCAGCAATACTAGTAAGCGTATCCCATGCTTTCTCTGCACTCACTCCTGTTGCATTATCTTCAATCACAACACTTTTCTCTCGGTTATCAAATTTGATAAATATTTCACCATCATTTCGTGAATTAAAAAGTCCAAGTTCAACAGCGGTGTCAATTTGATCAGCAGAATTTTGCACATATTCACGGAACATAAACAACGGATTTATATACATACCTGTAGTTAAAATCTCGATTATATTTTTTCCAATTTTTACATTCACAAAATATCCTCTGGTTACTTAAACTGCTTATATACAGGTTTTGGAAACTTGATATTCAACATAGATCTGAATATAGGATTTTGGAGGATATATTCCCCCTGGTTGAGCCGAGTCATCATGTTTTTGTATACATTTGGAACAAATCGATAATCATTTTTTGAAATTTCAATTGCGTTGGTTCGACCATATGCATGTGTAGAACAGTTACCTTTAATTCGATCGTGAATTGCACTTTTGAATTGTTCTGCAGAGAAAAGAATAATGCCCAGAGAACGGCCACGCTCCGTTATATCAATCAATTGACGCAATATAGGTGAATTTTTGGGTATATCGGAAGATGCATACTTATTGAGCTCATCAATAAAGATAATGATTTTTGTTGGTATGTCTGCTTCTTCCACACCCTCTACTTGTCCCAATTTCAAGTCATATATGGCACGTATAACGTCACCAAATACGAAACCTTGCATGTTCTCATCCAGTTTAGCGATATCAATAACATGAATCTGATTTGCACTAATTCCAGAGATAGCTTCTTGAAGTCTTGTTTCTTGATTTTTTGAGTCAACTCTTGATGCAAACATTGGATTTGAAAGTGCTCTATTACATATCCGCTTAAATTTTCTCCAACTGGCTACAGAAATCTCTTTATCTGAACGATTTGATCCTGCTTTACAATATTCATCAATTTCAACCTTGAAATCGTTCCAGTTTCTTATTGTACCAAAACGTCCTTGTTCAGACTGAATATAATTACAAATTGAATCCATTGTCTGACTCGGATCATCAATGTTTGAAAAAAGCATATCAAGACTACCCTTGTCATTTTCATAAATATACTTGTAGAAATATGCCTTTTTATCAGCAAGTTGAGAATCTACAAGTTCCTTGCTTGCATACGTACTGGAACCAATTACTGAGTAGGGATAATAGTAATTAACCTTTTTAAAAGGTGATGCCTCCATTCCGAGCATTTCGTAAATGCGCCGATCAGTATCATCCAAGTCAACATTAGTTTCGTCTATAGCGAGAAGATCCCTTCCTTTTACATTGAGAACAACAAAAGCAACACTATCATCTTTTAAATCATCATCGTCATCCGATAGGTTGAGGAATTTTTCTTGAATAGATTTCAATAAAAACATTGTATAAGATGTTTTTGATGCAAGACCTGAAATACCAGAAATATTGAGATGGGCACCTTCAGGTCCAATAATAAATTTAGAATTAAAATGAACAGGTAATGTAACTTTTTCCTTACCTTCGTACTCATACATTTCAATATATCCACATGGTAGCTTATTTTTAATATTGCTCAAACCAAGAGCTTGTTCAATTTCAACTTTGTCAGCAAGACTTACAGAGCTTCCATCAAGAACTGGTGTATAAACGTTCCCTGTATTTCCAACAACTCTGGCTCGTACATAATTCATACCTATTCTATGAGTATTTATATTACTTAATACGTCACCAAAGTCATTCGAGACAAAACTGCTCAGATAACTTGCTGTATCCGTTATATGAGAAATCTCCTCGACTACGCCGAAGGTTGTCGAATCATTTAAATGCTCTACCTTGACAACATCAAATGGGCTTAAAATCCGATCTTTCATTGTCCAGAAACAGAATTCATCGATTGTTGTTGGGATCTTTTCAGTAGCAGACACTTTACCAATTATTTTCATCAGCCTCTCCTAATCTGTCAAAGCGCACTTAAGAAAAAATTATCGCTTAAAAATCTGCTTTTTATAAAACTTTCAGTTAAATAAACTGGATAAAGATGGTTGGCCCATCGAGTATCCTTTCCATAAGCAACGGGGTTCCTTTCGTTAATGAGATTTGCACTTATCAGGTCAACTTCTTCAGTATTCAATCCATTCCTAAGCTCATCGTCTGTAACTATGATTTTCTCGACTTTAATAACTCCATCAAATGGACTGATTGTATGTTTTACTTCACGAATACGGATATACCAAGCAGACAAGTAAACAGCTCCATCATCTCCATATGACCGTTTGGATTCAAACATAAAGGCTGGAGTCCTATTGTAAAGTGGAAGTGATGCTATCTTAGCGGCATTGCTCTTTCCTTTACTATCTACGCATATTTCAGGGTCAAATCTTTTTGAGACTCC
>CAZQSR010000183.1:0-4279 GCA_964596145.1 uncultured Ignavibacteriaceae bacterium | reverse complement strand
TTGAAAGTGATGTATACTTAAAATCTGATGCAAAGTTTACTGTGACTATGCTCGATCTGATGGGTGGGAAAAAAGTTGAAATTTATCCCGGTATAAACAATTCTCCTTTTGATTATGACAAAGTTTATAGCGGAAGTTATTCTGCTGATATTCCAGCTGTAATGACTATGGTTGGAACTATAAGTGATGATCTTCCTAAACTGATGAAAGAAGTTAATACTTCTTTAACTTCATTGAACAATTATCTTGCAGACAGAACACTTGAAGCAAATATTAAAACAGCTATTTCAAATCTAGTTGAGGTAAGCTATAAATTGAATAGTATTATCGATGAGAACAGAGTTAATCTCAAAAAACTTGCTTCGAACAGTGTTGACTTAACAAATGACGCAAAAGAATTTATAAAAGAAAATAAAGAAAATATTAATCAAACATTGTCCGATGTTTCTGAATTAATAAAAAAATCTGATCAGCTAATGGCAAAACTGAATAATCTTGTTGATGAAACAAACGCAAAGAAAAATAATGCCGGTAAAATTCTTTATGATGAAAATCTGATTAATGATTTGAAAGAAACATTAACAACCGTAAAATCTTTAACAAAGACTATACTCGAACAAATTCAATCTGACGGACTAAAAGTTAAAGCAGACGTAGATCTTTTCTAATCAATTACATTTTGTAGTATAACAAAGATGAAAAATTATTTTAACAAATTTCTTATCCTCTTTATTCTATTATTTAATTTTAACTTTGCCTGCTCAAAAAATTCTGATCCTATAAAGAGCAATAACGGAATGGTCGTTACCGCCAATGATCTTGCTACAAAAGTAGGAATACAAATTCTTAAAAAAGGTGGTAACGCAATTGATGCAGCAGTTGCAGTCGGTTTTGCATTAGCTGTAACTTATCCTGTTGCAGGAAATATTGGCGGCGGTGGATTTATGGTAATTCACACTTTTGATGGTAAAGATATTGCAATAGATTTTAGAGAAAAAGCTCCATTGACTGCTTTCAGAGATATGTACCTTGACTCAACAGGAAATTTTCTTCCCGCACTTAGTCAGGAAGGTGTTACTTCATCAGGTGTTCCGGGAAGTGTTGCAGGACTGATTTATGCTCTCGAAAAATATGGTACTATGAAATTAGCAGATGTAATTCAACCAGCTATTAATCTTGCTGCAGACGGATTTCCTATTTCATATTATCACGAAAGATCATTCACAAATTATTTTGAAGAATTCAAAAAGTATGAATCCACTTTTAAGATTTTTTCGAAAAATGGACTTCCATTAAAACAGGGCGAAATATTTAAACAACCTGATCTTGCTTTTACCTTAAATGAAATAAAACAAAAGGGAAGAGATGGGTTTTACAAAGGAAAAGTTGCTGAGTTAATTGTAAATCAAATGAAAAAAAGTGGTGGCTACATTTCTTTTAAAGACCTTGAAGAATATCAACCAATAGAAAGAGTGCCGGCTAAAGGCACCTACCGAGGTTATGATATTATCTCTATGCCTCCTTCTTCATCAGGTGGAATTGCTTTAATTCAGATGCTGAACATTCTTGAAAATTTTTCTTTTAGCAGAGATGATTGGGGAAGCAGTCTTTATATTCATCGGCTTGTTGAAACAATGAAACGCGTTTATGCAGATCGCTCTAAACATTTAGGAGATCCTGATTTTTATAATGTACCAGTCAACTGGCTTATTTCAAAGGAATATGCTAAGGAATTGTTCAACCAGATAAATGATTCTGCAACTCCTTCACAAAATATTTCCCCTGGAACTCCAATTGATATTATAGAAAGCAAAGAAACAACGCATTATTCAGTGTATGATAGTTTTGGTAATGCCGTAAGTGTAACCACTACTATTAACTCAGGCTATGGTTCTAAAGTTGTTGTTGATGGAGCAGGTTTCTTTCTTAATAATGAGATGGATGATTTTAGTGCTAAGCCCAATACTCCTAACCAGTTTGGACTTCTTGGTAGTGAAGCTAATTCTATTCAACCAGGAAAAAGAATGTTAAGTTGTATGACGCCGACAATCATATTGAAAGATAAAAAACCTTTTTTGATTATCGGTACTCCTGGCGGCTCTACTATTATGACGGTTGTATTACAGGTTATAATGAATGTAATTGATTTTAATATGAATATTCAAACTGCTAATTCTCAACCAAGAATTCATCATCAGTGGTTTCCTGATGAGATTGAATATGAAAGATTTGCTATATCAAATGATGTTAAAGATAATTTGATTAAAATAGGACATAAGCTGGGTAATGAAACTCAACTGGGACTAATTGAAGCAATTTTAATTGATCCAGTTACAAACATAATTTATGGCTCTACAGATCCGCGTGGTTATGGTTTGGCAGAAGGATATTAAATGATTCTTGGAATTGGAATTGATATTGTTGAAATAAGTAGAATACAGGACAGTATAGAACGTCTTGGTGATAAATTTTTAAAAAAAATTTTTACGAAAAAAGAAATCGAATACTGTTTATCAAGAGCAAATAAGTATCAACATTTTGCTGTACGCTTTGCCGCTAAAGAAGCTGTTTATAAAGCACTGGCATCGGGCTGGAACAAAGGTTTAAGCTGGCAGGATATTGAAGTAATTAACAAACCTGATGGACTACCCGAAATAAATTTGAAAGGAAATCTTAAAACTTTTCTAAGCGATGACAAGGAACTTAAAGTAAGTCTAAGTCATTCAAACAATTATGCTGTTAGTAATGCTGTAATTTATAAAAAATTGTAAAAGAATTTGAAACTTTTCTTTCTTAATAATTGTAACAAAAATTAAAAAAATAAGGAGAACTTTATGAAAAAATTTTTCTTACAAATTGTATCTTTCTTCATTCTTTTAGTCGTTTTGAATAATTCAATTCTTGCACAGGGGAAAGAGGAGATAAAATTTGTCTCTAAATTCCTGGATATAATGTGTTCAACGCTCGATCAAACGGAAATGATGAAATTTATTTCTCCCGCTTATATGAAAGCTAATAATCTGAAAAAGAAAGATTATCTTGTAAATAATTATTCAGCTACATCTTATGAAATTGAAGAGTGGGATGGAAACTATGTTAAAGCACTAATTTATTTTAATAGCGATAAGACATCCGCTAATAGACTTTACTTCAAAGTAGTAAAAGAAAATGATAATTTATATTTGTACCCGCTTGGACATACAGATAATTTCTATGTCCATCCTTGGTATAAAGTAGAAACTTCTGTTACTCCTAAAAAGAAAGAAATTGAAGAAGAATTTACCTGTGTGCAAGCAAAGGAATTAGTTACAGATTTTATGGATTTAATGGTAAACAACAGAGACAATAAAATTATGATGAACTTTTTATCTCCAAAATATTTTAAAGATAAAAACATCAAGAAAAAAGATTTTACCGTAAACACATACATTCCTTCTGGTTTCCAAATTACTGACTGTAACTATGGTATGGTTATTTGTCAGATTTGGGGAGAAAATAAATCCTGGGTTCACAATCTGAAATTCTTAATCAGAAAAGAAGGAAATGATTTATTCATCTTCCCCGGGAAAAACAGCAGCTCTTATGTAGATCCATGGTATGATGTTGAAGAATATGTTACTACCAAGTCAAAAGGAAATATTAAAAATCAGGAAGCAGCTAAAGTTGTAGAAACATTTCTAAAGGAAATGTGTAAATCTACCCGCAACGAATCTAATCTGTGGTCAGTTATTTCTCCAAAATATATTAAGAAAAACAAACTTAATAAGACCGACCATAAAGTAAATACTTATTATCCTGATACTTATGAAATTGAGTCAGCAGATGATAACTCAGTTAGCTCTCTTATTTACGGTGTTGATAAAAAATGGTGTCACAGACTTATATTTAATGTTAGCAAAGAAGATGGTGCTTATTATATCGTTCCTTCAAAATATGATGATGATGGTTATATTCATTTATGGGATAAAGTAGAAGCAAATGTGGAAGTAAAAAAAACGACTTCTAATCTAACGATTTATGATGATGATAAAGTTCGTGAATTCATTATCCCTCTTCTTAAAGAAATGACCAGCACTCGTGATAATTCTGTAATGATTGATTTTATTGCTCCTTCGTATTTCAAAGATAACAACCTTAGTAAAAAGAAATACAATGTTAATTATTACTATGCTGATCAATATAAAATCATAAGCTGCAAAGATGGAAAAGTTGTAGCTAATGTTTTCAATAACGATAAAACATTTACTCACCAATTAATATTTAAAATAGTTATTGAAAA
>CAZQSR010000182.1:0-4302 GCA_964596145.1 uncultured Ignavibacteriaceae bacterium | reverse complement strand
TTCATCAAAATTGACTATATTTGTTTTGTATAGATGAACGCCTCTTTTTTGCCTTAAAACCGGTCTAAAACGGCTCTGAGTGCGGTGTTTTAGAATGGTATTTTTTTGGTGAATAAGCCCGGTAATTTGGGAGATGGTGGGGGTTTTGGAGGCGTTCGGGGGATAGAATGGTTTGATGGAGGTCAGACAGGGAAGTGAGTAATACTACTGCACTTCCCTGTGAAATAGAAATTATTTTAGTTTATACCAGTCTGACTTTAAATCAATTAAATCAACTTTGTAAGGATTTTTTTCTACCTTTAACGGCATGTTGGGATCAGGAAATTCTTCTATTACCTGATTATTGTTTTCATCAAATCTTACAAAACCACGTTTTATTTCTTTACAAGTATAAGTTGTATTTCCAGATGATTGTCCTTCTATTTTAGTTTCTTTACCTGATGAAGGTACAGCTATCCATTCAGCATCCGCAAAGTAATAAGGACTATTATTCTCTGGATATCCTTCGGGATAGATAGGGAAAACATATCTTACTTTTACCGTTACACCTTCTGTCAGTATTGTAAATATAGAAGAGCAGAAACCGTCATCTCCAGTAGTTGCCACAGTTGGATTAAAAGAACCTCCACCGGCAGGACTTAATACGTCAAAGAATATTTTTTTATTCTGCGCTGATACTGGCGGAATATAATAATCTGTGAAATTAGAATAATTAACATAAAGACCTACGCTGACATTGGAAGATTCATTTAATTTGATCTGAGGAGGATTAGCTGTTGAATCCATTCTATATTTACCATAAACAGTAACGGTATTGTTATAACTGTGGGTTACTGTATCAGGATTATTACGATCTATAAAAAATTCATATAATATTCCTATAGGATAATGGGAATCTGATCTTAAATTTGCTTTGCAGATACCATCGTAATCAGTATTAAGGGTTACTGATTGTGAGTAGTTTTCTCCGTCTGCTGTCAATGCACCAAAACCGTCTGTTATAGTATATCTGACTTTGATATTCTCTATTCCTACTATTTCCTGACTTTGTATACTATTGTTTGTTCTGGGATTAAAAACGGTAGGAGTAGGTTTGGGTAATAAATCGTCAGATTCAACCACTACTTTAGTTTTAATACAAGTTTCACTTTTCTTTAGAGGTAAATCGTTCGGGTCTTGTACCAGGGTGCTTTCTAAAAAGATAGGAGGAACGCTTAGGTATATGTTTGTATTGCCTAAATCCATATTGATTTCGTTTGGAGTGAGCACATATAATTGTAATTCTTTTTCTGCTATAGATATAGCCTGTTCCAGTAATAGTGGCCCATATCTATCATAGGTTTCTGCTCTCACTTTTACCTTTATTGCAGGAAGAGGACCTATAGTAACTTTATCCTGTGGAGCTAATATTTCAGCATAACCATTTTTTAGATAACTGTTAGGATCATCAGCAGGAGCGTCAGGATCGTTCGGGTCAATTGCCTGGCGCACTTTAACTATAATTTGTTTGGTATTTGCCGGCATAGAAGCGGTTATGGTGCTTTCTTCTTTACCTGAAGACATAATACATTTTCCGACTGAACCGTTTTGAGGCCAGGTTACAGTTATATGAAGATATGCGCCGGTATTTGGATCTTGATTGGATATGGAAGGAGAGGTAATTATATTATCTGTTCCACTTCCACAGCCATTTACAAAAATGATAGAAAAAAGTGCTATTAATATTATTAGGTATATAAAGAGTCTATTTTTCATTAAATCTTCCTCCTTAAATGTTTAATATTATTTTAAATTAGAATTTGGCATGAATTTTTGAATACGACGATTCCCATATTCTAATACATATAAATTACCTGTTAGATCTATCGCTAGATCTATAGGTACCCTAAAGTATCCGTAGCAATATCCCCAGCTACCCCATACCTTTAAGAAATTTCCATTACTGTCAAATATTTGAATTCGATTTTTATCACCTTCTGCTACAAATATATGATCTTGTGAATCTATTGCTATACCATAAACATTGGAAAAAGAACCTTCTTCTTTTCCATAAGCCCCCCACTGTTTTATACACTGGCCTGAAGGAGAAAATTTCCGGACATGAGATTGAGCTAAAAAACCACAAAATAGCCAATGAATAACGTAAATGTTTCCTGAGGAATCTATTGCGATATCTTGCAGAGGTTGACGATCGGTAAACTTTCTATTTCTCACTTCATATTTCATTGAAAATTTTCCATTGGAATCAAATTTTTGAATATCCTCATCACCCACATAAATATAACCTTTTGAATCTACAGCAATACTCTTGGGGCTAATAAATTCCCCTGGTTTGCTACCATATTTACCCCATTTAAGTAAAAAGTTCCCCTTTGAATCAAATTTTTGAATACGGTTGTTGATTGAATCTACTACATAAAGGTTTCTTTGGGGATCTACAGAGATACCTTTGGGATTATTAAATTTTCCATCACTTTCCCCTTTGTTACCCCATTTCGTTATAAAATCTCCCTGTGAATTGAATTTCTGTATACAATTTTCACTCAAATCACTAACATAAATATATCCTTCAGTGTCTACCGTAATAAATCTTGGGTATAAAAATTGTCCGTCTCCATTACCTTTGTTGCCCCATGTATTTACAAAAATGTATGTCTGTGAATCTCCTCTTTTGTAGAAGAAATTTACCACAATAACGATTACAGATATAATTACTATCAATTCAATAAATCTAATTATATTTCGTATTTTCATAATTTTATCTCTCGTCTAAAAAAGTTTGATTTATTTTTTCTGCATATTTATATATGCGTCTGAAGGAAAATATATTTTCTCAACGGGAGGAGGATCGTATAATGCTAAAAAGCAATCTTGACAGTTAAACCCGTCCGTAAATAACCTTATAATAGCTGGACAGTTTGGTCCATAATCTCCTGGATCTTTATTTACTTTATAATAATCTGTCAAGGTGTTATAAGCTTCCCGAAGATGCATCGGTTCATTTTCAGTAAGAAGGGGAGCGCCGGGAGAGGTACCTGCATAACCACGAATTTTTGAAGGTTTTTGATCAGGAGTATAACCGAATAACATATATCTGAAAAGATAAAATGTAAGTGGTTCATCCCATAAAGGACATGGCGATTGTGTCATACCTAAGTAGGTTGCTCCACTCTGTGTGAAAGCATCATAAAGTCCAGTAGAATAACAGGAGTCTATATATATAACCGAATGCTCTCGAGAAGACTTACTATATAATATATCAAAAAATTCTTTCCTTAACACAATCGTTTTAATAATCCCTTCTCTAGAAGAATTCAGGAGACGTGCAGGATCATCAACAGTCCAGAAATCTATTTTTTGGTAACTGAAATCCCAGTATACAGATTCTCCTGAGGAATGTTGTCTTAGCCAATCGTTTATACTAGGATCATCGGCTATATAAACACAAGCAACCAAGCAATTAGAATTTCCATGAGTGGTAATAAAAATCATCCCGTAATCAAGCATAGTATCTGGATAATTCACAAAATTTCCATAATCCCACGGAGTAACAATATTATTATGATTAGCATTGGGACCCAATTTACATGGAACAAAAGGTAATTCTGCATTTACATTAGGATCTATGAAAGCATTAGCAAAATCAAATTTGATTTCATTTAAAGTTGTTATCTTTGTTTTATAATCAAAACAGGTTTGATAATCAAGATAATCCGCCACATCGTAATGACAGGGACCCAATTTACTAAACCAATATTGCCATCCAAATATAGGATCTAATATTAACATTTTTTTTGGCTCAAAATTAATCTTTTCTGTCCTAGCAATGGAGGTATTTGGTAATTTTTTTGATATACTATTAATGTTTTCCTCTAATTTTTTTTGATTGAGTAGAGTATTTACTTCTTCATAAGTTGGAATTGGCACAAATTTTGTCATAAGCCTAACTGTTACGCCACCGTCAAACTTAATCATAATTGTAGAACTGTCATATTGATTTATATAAGCTTCTACCATACCATCTGGTATAGGTGGAGCTGAATTCAACTTCCTATTTATCCAATCTACTACTTTCTGAATAGCTTCTGGTTCACTGTTCAATTCCTTACTCCATTTATCGAAATAACCAAAAGCAGTTGTAACTTGTTTATCATAAAAAGGATCTAGAATATCACGAGGAGTAGGCGTTGCACTAGGTGTAAAAGTAGGCGTTGGGGTCAGCAGAACGCCGAAATTAAACCCCGTCAGTTCAGAATTAAAAAAATCAATTACTTTCTCTTCCCTGTGCCATAATTTTAGCCC
>CAZQSR010000181.1:3097-4323 GCA_964596145.1 uncultured Ignavibacteriaceae bacterium | reverse complement strand
GCTGCCTTCACCGGTCAGAGGTGGTCCGATGTTGAACAATTTCGCAAAGAGGACGTACGTAATGGGTGGTGGATATTTGAATCGAAAAAGACTAAAGAGACCATGAGGATTCCCTTTACTGGTTTTACGCTTCCTGCGTTGGAAATTCTAAAAAAATATGATTTTGATTTGCCGGTCCTTATACAGCAGACATTTAACAAGGAAATCAAAAACATCGGTGGAAAAGCGGAAATTACCGAACCTGTGACCCTGGTCAGATACTCTGGCAGTAAAAAGATCATTTACACCAAGCCCAAGAATAAATTTATGACATCTCACATGGCCCGCCGCTCCTGCGTGACCATTCTACTTCAAAGAGGTGTTCCGGCTACCACCGTCATGAAATTAACCGGGCATAAGGATTTAAAGACTTTGATGAGATACGAAAATACAAGTGAAGGTGCTTTGGCTGAAGCACTGAAGACTATTTAATAGATTAAAATCCGATGGCACAAAGTCTCTTCTTCCTACTTCATAATTGTCTCGAATTTGTCGAAACAAACAAAAATGAAACCTAAACTAACCCTTTGAGCTATGGGAAGACACTTAAATTACTATTTGATCATTGAGCAATTGGTTACTCTTAAAAATGAGTTTCATAGGATCACCGATGAGAAATATCAACCTGTGATTGGCATATTAAGAAATCTTGAAGTATATCATAGATCTGACAATGAACATTTGCCAAATCACAAACTGCTGGCCACGAAGCTGAATTATACCCAAAGTAAAATGAACTCTCTTCTTAAGGGCCTTCTTCATGAGTTAATTCAGGATTTTAATGTGAGTCCGTTTAAGGTTGAGAACGTAGTACATCAGGTCTTAATTTACATACCCTGGGATGAAAGGCAGTCCTTCAAGAACAAGGAGTTTGCGAAAGAGGTTAGTACTCAATCAAGTTATATAGAAATGGAACTTCCTGTCACTCCAAGATTAGGTGAAGAAATTGAGATCCCAATTTTGCAGGAAACAGGCAACTTTTATAGTGGTTATATTCATAGGATCAAGCATAGGATAAATGGACAGACTCAGGAAATAACCTATTTCATCCATCCTTGGGATAATTATTACTGCAACTGGATGAAGATGGAACAGGAATATGCGAGACGACATCAATAAAAAGCGAGGATTAATAATCATTATTTCTTGTCATTACCTCATACACCAAATACCCAAATAGCTATAAA
>CAZQSR010000181.1:0-3087 GCA_964596145.1 uncultured Ignavibacteriaceae bacterium | reverse complement strand
TTACATTATCAATCCTTTCCCATATTGCTCCATAAAATATTGATCATTAAAAAATGATCTGTTGATAAACAGCCTGATCCGGTATACCCAATAGTTTTTGACAATTGATTACTTTTGTATTAATTTGATGCACGTTCTGAAATTGCCTCCACCATGTCACAGTCAAGTTATCTTAAAGATATTGCAAAATATGGCCTTGAAAATGAGCAGGAGAAGTTAGTTGAAGTGCTTAATGAATTAATTGAGTATTCCAAAAAATCCCGAAGGATTAATCTTGCTTTACAATTACAGTCAATATTAAAAGAAGGGCTGAGAGCAAATGAATCAAAGGGTCTTGTTGTCGTTGGCTCAAAGAAGTATTTCATCCGGGAAGATGACCGATTGCTGGATGAGTTGATTATCGAGAAGATTACCTCAGATTACCGCTTTGATAATTTAGTCTGTTCTCCGAGTACAAAGAATGAGCTTGTCTTATTCACAAAGGAGCATGAAACAATCAACATGCTCCAACAATTTAATTTACCTGTGTCTAATAAGTTGCTTCTTTATGGACCTTCAGGATGCGGAAAGACGTTGGCATCCTATGTTCTAGCAGGTGAACTCGAACGAATTATGTATGTAGTAAATCTCGGAGCCGTCGTATCGTCAAGGCTTGGCGAGACAAGTAAAAACCTTTCACGTATTTTTAAAAAAGCTGCTTCTGAGGATTGCATAATTTTTATTGACGAATTTGATTCTATTGGTAAGCTGAGAGACTATTCACAAGACCATGGGGAAATGAAAAGGGTTGTGAATACCATTTTGCAACTATTTGATTACATGCCTCAACGTACTATTTTAATTGCGGCTACTAATCAAGTTGACATGATTGATGAAGCGCTATTAAGAAGGTTTGAATATAAGATTCTCTTGGATCTCCCTGATGAAAGCCAGATTTATGCCATCATAGATGTTACTCTGCAAAAAACACCTTTTAGAATTAAATCGAAAAGAGAGTTAGAACAGGTTGTAAGGAGTTGCAGGGGTTTATCATATTTCATAATTCAAAAGACTCTCATTACAGCTATTAAAAGATCTATGTATAATTTCAAAGACCTAAGTCAGAAAAATCTGTTTATTGATACCTCCATCTGGAAAGATCTTATCAGCAAAGAGAAGTAGGCTACACCTCAAGGTTTGCTTCGAGCTCTACAATCGGCATTAATTCGTTTACTAACTGGATCTCCTCGTACAAATCATTATATACTTCATTATGGCGAGGATTCTGTTCAATTGTTATGATTAAGCTAAAGCTATGAGGCCTTCGATAAGGTTCTCTCTCGTGTTCAGGTAAGAGTTTATGAAACTCGCATCCAATCCCGATCTTAAATTGATTGTTCTCATTGATCAAATTATCTCTGGAAATATTGAAGCTAACCTTTTGAAGATTACTTAAGACCTTAGCTTTGTAGTAATAATCTTGGGCCCACCCTGATGCTGTTGAATTGATTTTTAAATGTGAAGAGCTATTCCCGTTTATCCCATCATGGATTGTGACATTTCTTAATCTCCCCGTTGCTTCATCAACATGTGTCTCTTGCCTATCATTCTCTAGAGGAAGGTTTTTCCCGATAATGAAACTAATGTGTATAGGACAGTACAGTAATTGATTATTATCAATGGGCCGGAATTTAAAAGCCAAAGTAGCTGTAATTGTCAATAGATTTGTTCTTCGAGGAGCTGTACTTAGATATTCTGGAAGCCTAATCGGATAGGACTTCATATATCCTATTTCTATTTCATCCTCCAGTATTAATGTGACTCTATTTTCGTCAGAATTCAATGCCTGATCTTCATTTGCAATTCCGAAACCTGAAATCCTATTTTTGAAATTAGTAGAAAAACCTTCAAAAAGGTTACCAACAGATGGGCCAGACCCTGAATTAATTATTAAAGCCTTTAGTGTTTGCATGTCTAATTCAGGATAGGCAGAAAGAAGTTTGGCAGCGAAATTTGCTGCAAAACCAACCGAAATACTAGTTCCAAGATTCCTTGAAGTTCTACCATTTCTTAAATCACTGGAAAGCAATTCAACCGCATAACAGCCATTAGGTGATAATCCTAACAATGGATTTTCAAGAATCTCGTATTCTCCACCAGGAAAGAGGACATCTGGCTTTCTAAGATGACGATTTATGTTGGTTAGGTTAAAAATATCACTCCCCCAATCATAATGAAATTTTCTAGTATACGAGCTTGGGCATTCAGATAATGGCGTAAGGCAATTTGGGCCTTGCAGCCTTAACTCAACATTATCAGAAATGGCCCCTACTGTCATGTTGTTAAGGCTTTCAGCAGGAGAGGCAATGTTTGATACCTCCTCTCTGAAAATTTCCGGGTACCCAATATCAGTGTCAATGTCATCAATATTATTCGTTGTACTGATTAAGATTAAAATATCAAGTTCATAAGTAAGTTCGTCAAGTAATCTAGCATAGGCAGAAAAGTTCTGATTATCAGATAAAGGGGTGTCCCTATAACCAATAGTTAACGTGAAAATCTTAATACCGTATTCTGCATGGGCTTGTCTAATGCTATTACAGATTCTCATGGGAGATATAAAGCCCCTATCGGTATTTAAGACTTTTATTGGAAACAGTCTACAAAAAGCCTCGTATTCACCCCTATATTCAGGTATAGGAGCTTTCCCAAGAGCAGCTAAACAGGCAATGCTCGTCCCGTGGTCAACCTCATCTAATAATAAGCCAGATCCAGTAAGATCATAACTTAATCCCCCATCAATAATCAATGGATCAAGAGGGGTTCCTCTTTGTATGCCTGTATCAACTATCCCCACTATCGGCAAAGTTTCACTTACCCCAACTACTGTGAAGTCATATGCTCTTTCTGGATTATTATACGAACCTGGCCGAATGACTGCTCCTGAATTGGAGCATGCAGAATAAATAATATCGAAATTAGAGAGTACCTGATCCAAAATTAAAGGCTGCGTATTGAACACCTCAATATATCCATTCGATTTACTGTAAGACAACCCATGGTCGTCTAGAAATGCCGTCAATGCTCGGCTTTGAGGTATGATAGTAG
>CAZQSR010000180.1:0-4337 GCA_964596145.1 uncultured Ignavibacteriaceae bacterium | reverse complement strand
AAAAAGAATTTGAAAGAACACATATGTCCGATATAATGCACCCAATTGAATTAGAAAATATTCTTAACTGGATTTTTAATGAGTATAAAAATAATAAAACCATTTTTGGAATTCCAGAAAGCAGTTTTTTCAGAAAGAACGGAAATTCAATTCATAATATTTTTAATGACAAAATTGAAACTCCGCTTGGACCTGCTGCAGGACCTCATACGCAATTAACACAGAATATTATTTCTGCATATTTAACCGGAGGCAGATTTTTTGAACTTAAAACTGTTCAGATTCTTGATGAATTAAAAATTGATAAACCCTGTATAGACGCACGTGATGAAGGTTATAATGTGGAATGGTCGCAAGAATTAAAACTTGAACAATCTTACAAAGAATATGTAAAAGCATGGCTGCTGATTCACTTATTAAAAAATATTTTTAACCTGTCAGATTCAACAAATAGAAATTTTGTCTTCAATATGAGTGTGGGTTATAATCTTGAAGGAATTAAAACTGAAAGGATGGATAATTTTATTGAAAGCATTAAGGACAGTTCAAAAAATATTTTCTTTACTGAATGTATTGATATCATAAAGAATTTTATTAAAAACAATTCTTCATTCTTTACAGTCAGAAGTCTTGATATAGAAACAATCTCATCAAAGATTTCTAATTCTGTAACTCTTTCTACAATGCACGGCTGTCCACCTGATGAGATTGAAGCAATTGCAAAATATCTTATCAAAGAAAAAGGATTACATACTTTTATCAAAATGAATCCTACTTTACTTGGGTTTAATTTCGTAAAAGATAACCTTCATAAACTTGGATATAAATATATTGAACTTGATCCTGCATCATTCGACCACGATATGCAATATAATGATGCCATACCTATGTTGAAGAGGATGAAAACTTTTGCAAAGGAACATCAACTTGAATTCGGAGTAAAATTATCGAACACGCTTGGAGTAAAAAATAATGCGAATGTTTTAGCAGGTTCAGATATGTATATGTCGGGAAGAGCTTTATTTCCATTGACAATCTCGCTTGCTGATAAATTAGCAAATGAGTTTGAAGGTGATTTGAAAATATCATACTCGGGAGGAGCTTCCTTTCATAATGTTGAACAGCTGTTTGATTGCGGAATTTATCCAATTACTTTTGCTACTGACTTGCTTAAACCGGGCGGTTATAGAAGATTGAAGCAAATGGCTGAATTACTTGAGAAAAAATCTTCAACCGTTTCGGGAACATCATTATTGGACACAAAAAAAATAAATGAACTGACGGGTATTTGTTTAAAGGATGACTTCTATAAAAAAGAAAAAAGAGAAATACACTCAATAAAAAACTCTGAAAAACTTAAACCATTTGATTGTTTTATTTCTCCATGCAGTGCGGCTTGCCCTATTCATCAGGATGTATCTGAATATATTTATCTTGTTGAGCAGGAGAAATATGCCGAAGCTCTTGAAGTCATTTACGCAAAAAATCCATTACCAAATATTACAGGTTATATCTGCGATCATCAGTGTCAGTATCATTGTACCCGCTGGGACTATGACGAGCCAGTACAAATAAGAGAAATGAAAAAAATTGCTGCCGAAAAAGGAAGAGCAGAATATTTTAAAAAATGGAGTAAACCATCTTTATTGAATAAAATAAAGGTCGCTGTAATAGGAGCTGGACCATCGGGACTTTCGGCAAGTTACTTTTTAGCAAAAGCAGGTTTTGATGTTACTGTTTTTGAGAAAGAAAAAAATGCTGGTGGTGTTGTTCAAAATGTTATTCCCGGTTTTAGACTTCCTCAATCTGCAATTGATAAAGATATTGAATTTATAAAAATGCATAATGTTAAATTCAATTTGGGAATGAATGATAAATTCTTAATTGAGGACATGAAGAAAAACGGGTTTGAGTATGTATTTATAGGTATAGGAGCAGGTAAGTCTAATCATATTGATATAAGAAGTAATAATGCGAATCTGCTTGATGCAATCGAGTTTCTGCGTAAATATCGTAATAATAAAAAAATAAGTTTGGGGAAAAATGTTGCTGTAATTGGCGGCGGTAACTCAGCAATGGATGCTGCAAGAGCTGCTAAACGTATTCCCGAAGTTGAAAACGTGTACATCATTTACAGAAGAACAAAAGAATTTATGCCTGCTGATAAAGAAGAGTTGAATGCTGCATTAAAAGATGGAGTAATATTTAAAGAGCTTGTTCTTCCTGTAGAATTTTCAAATGATAATCTGAAATGCCAGAAAATGACTTTGGGAGAATTTGGAAGTGATGGAAGAAGGAAAGTTCTTCCTTTGGTTAATGAATTTGAAACATTTGAAATTAATTCTGTTATCTCAGCTATTGGTGAACAAGTTGACGTTGAATTTCTTCAAGCTAATAATTTTGCTTTGAATGAAAAGGGACAAATTATTGTTAATAATAAAACCAATGAAACATCAATTAAAAATGTATTTATTGGCGGCGATGCATTGCGAGGTCCTTCAACGGTTGTAGAATCAATTGCTGACGGGAAAAAAGCCGCTGAAGAAATAATGCATCGCTCTCTCAAAAATGATGATTCATCAATTGATGATATCTTTAATTTTATTAATAATCAAAAAAGAATTGGTGAAATTGAAACGAAAAAAGCTTTATTGAAAAACTCAGACGTAAATCATATAATTGAAGCAAGCAGGTGCCTTGGTTGTAATTTACTTTGCAGCAAATGTGTTGATGTTTGTCCAAACAGAGCAAATGTTTCTGTTGCAGCCAAAGGATTTAAGAATGCATTCCAAATTATTCATATAGATTCAATGTGTAATGAATGCGGCAACTGCGGCACTTTCTGTCCTTATGATGGCTTACCTTATAAAGATAAACCTACTTTGTTTAGAGATTTGGATGCTATGATTGATAGCACTAATGATGGATTTTATTTTGCAGACAAAGATAATATTAAACTAAGAGTTAAAGAATCTCTATTAGATATAAACATCAACGATGATAAAATAAATCCTGAGCTTAAATTATATATAGAGCTTGCGAAAACTATATCATCAAATTATGAATATTTAATACAAATTTAATTTTGATAATTTTTCTGATAAAAAGTTAAAAGAAAAAATAATTTTCTCTTTATTTTATTTTCACGACAACAATTGTTATGTCATCAGCAATTGGAAAATCTTTAGACCAGATTTTACTTTCCTGACATATATTATTAACAATTTCATTAGCTGATTTATCTGCACATTTAACCAGACTACTTTTGATGTTTTCAATTCCGTAGGTTTCTCTCTGTGGATTGAACCTTTCCATCAATCCATCACTGATTAAAACAAGAATATCACCGGTCACTATAGAGGAATTTATTTTAGTATAAGGGAAATTATTAAATGCACCAAGCGGCATGGCTTTCAATAATAATTCTTCAACTTCACCGGTTTTTTTTCTGAAGATAAGTAATGGAGGCATACCAGCAGAGCTGAATTCGATTTCGCCTTGTGATATTTTAAGAAGTGCCAGACCCATTGTGAGCATATTCAGATTCATTTTTTTAATTGCTGCATTAGCATTAATTAATATTTCATCAAGCTGAGTCTTTGGTGAAAGAATATTTAATATCCCTTTAATTACAATCACCATATTTCCTGCTTTCAAACCGTGACCTGTAGCATCTCCTATTGCGATAGTTAAATCATTGTTTTCAGAAAGGAAAAAATCATAATAATCGCCGCCAACTTCAGTTGCAGTAGCCATGAAGCAAGCAATATCAAGATTATCAGTCACAGGCAATTCTTTTGGAAGTAAAGATAGCTGAAGTTCTCTTGCTGATTCCAGTTCTTTCGTCTTTCTTTCATGCTCAACTTCAATAATTTTTTTCTCTATTTCCATTTTGGAAGCAAGGCGTTCTTGTTCTATAGTTTTTTCTGATAACTGTTTTACATTTTCTAGCTGCTCTTCAAGATTCTTGCTAACTCTTGAAAAATCATAGGCAATAAAAACAGACATAGATATTGCAAGACATAACATTCCGAAAAGGATAACCAGATTGATTCCATAAAAAATTGGAATGTATCCATAATCTAAAAGTATTTGCCAGATAATTGAAATTCCAAGCAAACCAAAACCAGTGGAGATTATCCAGATACCTTTTTGATATTTCACATCTCTGTACTTAAAAGAAATGCTGACATCAATCATTATTACAATTACATAAGCATAAGTAAGATAACCAATGAAATTATTTTTAACATCAAAATATGTCGAAATACCGAGCAGGATACTAATAATAGTGTAAACCCATGCTCGCTTTGGAAATTTTTTATAGTTCAATGAAT
>CAZQSR010000179.1:0-4461 GCA_964596145.1 uncultured Ignavibacteriaceae bacterium | reverse complement strand
CCAGGAGTACTGTTCTTCTAGATGGAGGGAGATTTGTTCAGCGCGTTCTGTCTTTTAATATATTCTTTGAGAGCTCGTATTGATGAGTACCAGACTTGTTCGAGTTTAACGGCATCGAGTTTCCCTTGCCGGGCTCTTAGGCTAAGGTATTCTTGAGAGTAGGGGGAGTGTCGTGCGAGTTCTTTTAGAGGAATGAGATGTTCCTCATCGATAAACACGGAGAGGTAGAACTGTAACGATTCGTTCATGGCTTTTGTGATAAACTCGGCAAACGGTGATAAATTTCCGTTGTCTGCTTGACGAAGTGCATGATAATAGATTTTTCGTTGCTCTTGTTTCAGGACAACAGGCGGATACCCTTGCTGCATGAAGAAAAGGTTCGTCGCCAACCGTGCAACTCTTCCGTTTCCATCGAAAAACGGGTGGATCCAGACGAGTTGATGATGAATGAATGCTGCTTTTTTAAGCGGATGAATCTGACGTTTTTTAATGATATGGATATAGTCGTCCATAAGAGGAATGATTTTTGAGTAACTTGGCGGAGTGATCGATGATCCGGTGATTCTGACATTTCCTGTTCGGTATTTTCCAGCGTCTTTTAACAAGCCGTTGGTTACGATTTCATGAATTTGTTGAATATTTTCCTGTGAGAATGGTTTTTTTTGTTGAACGAGTTGTATGATGAAATCGAATGCATCTGCATCATTTCGTGCTTCGATATGATCTTTTAATGGCTTTCCTCCGATGGTTATTCCTTCCTCGAGCACTAGTTTTGTTTCTTGTAATGTCAAGGTGTTTCCTTCTATGGCATCTGAATGATATGTATGTCGAATTCGTAGATCTTCGAGAAGTTTTTGTACGGCGTCTTTCGGGAGCGGGCGAAGACTGTCTAGTCGCCGTTTTTTTTCCTCTATGTTTCGTAACAAAGATTCATTGATGATGATATCGGTATCGGCTGTATTCATGATTTACCGATATGTGGTAGTCACTATATATCGGTATCGGTTAAATTTTTAAATATCCGATATTCATAGCAAACTGTCCAGACTTTTTCCCTTTTTCAACTCACAGAAAATCGTAATCAATTTTTTTTGTCGATGGTCTACTTTTCTCTTTTAAAGGAAGAAAAAGTACGCTGGGGAGGAGATTTGAACCTGTAATTACCGGTTAAATTCTAAGTATTGGATAATAATTACACCGGTAAAAACCAACAATTTCAGAGGTTTTTCAAATCATCCCTGGGCTGTCATAGGGTTCTTGTGCTGGATGCGAATCATAGGTCGCCCAAGGGAATTTAAAGAAGAAGTTTATTTTGAAGAAAGTCCAATAGCCGATGATTGGATAAGGTGATGCATGGGGTTTATCCCAGAAATTCTTATCGAATTGCGGGATTTTATATTCTAAGCCTGAGAAAGGAAAGACCGCCCATCGGTAGGTAGCTGTTTGCTCATTATCCTGAAAGGTGTTTTTCGTAACAGACGTCAAGAAGCAATAGAAAAGGAAAAGACCATGTGTGTTTCGCTGGATCTGGTTTCCTTCAATGCTCATGTTACGGGAATTCTCAATACCGATCGCCTGAGCTGAATCGGTGATGCGATTGTCCTTAATGGTAATGTTTTTTGGAATAACCCCTGAATAAATCTGCACCTTATCTTGGATGTACAATCCGATGGTTGTTGAATTGGTAATTTCATTGCGTGTAATGGAATAGTCCCGTGAAGCAGCCAGAAAGATAGCTTCCTTGGTATTTTCCAGATGATTCTCATCGATGATAAAATACATGTTTGTTCCCGGACGTACATTCATCCAATCAGTGATACCTCGATGGGCATCCGTTATCGTGTTTTTGGTGATTTGAAGGTGAGCTCTCGAGAGGAGAATACCGCCTACCCATGAGGAGATCCTGTTCTGTGAAACAGTACAAAAATAACAATCAATAAGACGAATAGCAATATATCCGGTTTTTGTAGACGAGTTTTGGGGAAACGTGTTGTTGATGATGCTGATGTTCTGTGCGTTTTGGACGGTGACCCCATATTCTCCTGTATGGATCCTCGTTGCAGAGAGGGTGCAGTTCTTGGTGTGATTGATAAGGACACAAGAATGACTCTTGGAACAATTGTAGATGGTAAAACCACTGATGTGCACATTGGTTCCGACGCAGGTGATGATATCATTACTTGCATTTATGCCATCAATGAGTGTTGTGAGAAGGTCTGCACCTTGGAGCTGAATGCTGTTGTTTATCACAATCAGTTCTCTGTAGACGCCTGGGAACACGTAGATGGTATCCCCATCGGTCGTGTTGTCGATTGCATCCTGAATCCTGCTGTAGTTCCCAGGTCCACTCCCACCGACATACAACCAGTTACCTCTTGATGCTTGTTGAGATTTCTCAGTTTCCTGTGCAGACGCAGGAATAATATTGGTTCCAATCAACAAGAGAATGATTCCAACCGATAACCATTTGCTTTTCATTTGATTTATCTCCAAATATTTATGGGATGATTGGTCCCCAACAATTTAAATAATATCCAACTACAAACAACATAGTTGATAAAAACAATGTCATTATTTCTGAGAAGATAAAAATCTTAGTTAGTATTGGTTTTCCTTCATCTTCAAATCTGTGTTTTAGAAATTCAGATATACCGTTGAATAATCCTATTGGAACAATTAAAATCATTATGATAAAACAAACAACTGGGTACGTCCTATTCATTGTATTCTCATTTTCACAATTGCACTCTGAGTTCTGTAACTGAGTTATTTCCCCGTTGAGTGTAACATTCTTTTCAATAATCGCAAATATCTTCTTCTGCATCTCCTGATTGTCGAATTGATCCTTCCCAATCATTGATTGTATCCTTGATGTGCTGATAAACCTTGAAAGTAACACACCAAGAAGATACACACTTTTGAGTTGATTCTTTGTTATAACAGGAAACTCAGTCGTTGGGAATATCTCTCTGCTCATCTGTTCTTTGAGGATGATTCGTTGAATCTCCTTGTTATTGGCAATATCAACAATGGTCTGGAACAACAACTCCCTCTGATTGATTCTCTCTTTGATGAGATTCTGTTGTGAGGCTTGGACTGTATTGTATCCCACCACATTACTCAATGAACCTAATACAAGAAGAACCACAGCACAGAGACTTACACCAATCAGAGTATCTTTTCGCATCTATTCACTCCATCTTCTAACATTCATAATTATTATAACCATGAATTAAGGGAAAGTCCCAATAATAACAGAACTGTTTCAGTATATACATTATTCTGATAATTTGATTCTTCAATAATATGTTCTGGATTGACTACGCAATAGAACGTATAAAAACCAAAGAGTGGCATTCTATTCGTTGTTGCAAAAGATATGTCTATTGTTTCATTGGGTGCAAGAGAACCTATTATTCCTCCAGTAAATTTTCGTATAGGGATGAGTGGTAATAGACCGAATGTCTTCCATCGCATAGTCACAGTGATATCAAGATTTTTATTAGATGAAGTTGAGGCATCACCCACATTTTTAACTAAACAGCTGAATTCTTCTTGGTGAGGATGACTACCTGGTAATATCAACAAATCTTCAATAATCAAATCAGGCATCTCTTCGTTTGCTACTACTGTATTACTTGAACCCATCACAAGAAGAACCACAGCACAGATACTTATTACAATCAGAGGTTTCTTATCCATTACTTTCCTGCCCCTTTATCATATTTTACATTAATGTTCTCCTATAAATATTTTTATTTGTCAATGGATGTGTATATACTCCATAAATCTAATAATTTAAAAAGTAATAGTAGAAAATACAACAGTCCCTCCATAAAACCTTAATAGGAGCTGCTGTATAAATTCAACAGATGAAGGAAATGGATAAGAGGACATCAAAGAAAAAACTACTACGTATAATCGGAATATTGACATTTGTCATTATTGTAGGTTATTTCTTTTTCTTTGCGGTATTTCCCTTCATGTTGATAGGTCCTCCGTGTTCACTTTACTACATCCATAATTCTGGTACAGAAAATCATACACTCGCAATCAGTGTAAATGACTCTACCAATGAAACCATCTTATTTCAATCGTATAATATTCAGCCAGACCAGAGTATTAGTTATAACAGAGGATTTGGATGGTATCCAACAGTAACTCTAACCCCATTTACATGGGTCGAAGGAAAATATACCTTCTACGCTGTTCTTGATGGAAATATTACTGCTTCACATACAACGAATGTACAATACACACAGACAATATGGATAACAATAGAATACGAAGGAAAACCTCTTGAGATAGGGGAAGCATGGGTTTAATGTTTTAAGATTCACTTATCATTTTATCATAATACTCTCGGATATTGATAATTATAAATAACAGAGCAGGGGAAGGGATTTGAACCCCAGATTACCAGTACGACAAGGATTGACAATGTAATTAGAACGGGAGAAA
>CAZQSR010000178.1:0-4467 GCA_964596145.1 uncultured Ignavibacteriaceae bacterium | reverse complement strand
ATATATCTCTTTATAGAGAGTTAAACAATCTACAGATTAGATGAAACAATCATTCAGCAAAAATGCTTTTTACAATTTTGAATTCATCATCAGTTAGCGGTTTATCTGCTGCAGATAAATTGATCTTGACCTGGTTTAAATTTCTAAATCCAGGAATGACCGCACCAACAACATCAAATTTTAACAGAAATTGAAGAGCAATTCGTGCCAGTTGTTCAGGTGACGAACCAAATTTTTCTTTTAATTTATTTATTTTTGGTTCAATTGAAGATAGATAATTAAAAGTAAATTTTTCAGAACGCTTTCGAAAGTCACCGTCTTCAAATTGAGGAGGATTATTTTTATCATATTTTGCAAGTAATAAGCCTTGTGCTAGCGGGCTAAAAGCAATGAATGACATTTTATATTCTTCAAGTAATTTGCGGGTAGGTGTTCCATCTTGAATAAATTTATAGTCCAGAGCATGTGCCCAGCTTTGCAGTGCATCAGGTTTTACTTTGGGAACTAGTTTTACAAAGTCTTCATGACTATAAGCAGATTGTCCTATGTACCTGATTTTACCTTCTTCTTTTAATTTATACATTACTTCAATTGCATCATCAAGATATACATCATTATCTCCAAAATGTCCGTGATGGAAATAATACAGATCGATATAATCTCGTTTTAAGTTTACTAAAGACTGCTCACATTGATGTCGAATATGTTTTGATTCAAAAGCATGAGCAGCAGTTCCAGGGAACCAACCGACTTTAGTAGCTATTATTACATCTTTTGTTTTAGCACCGAGAATTCTTGCTAGCATTCTTTCTGCTTTGCCATTACCATAAACATCTGCATTATCAAAATGATTGACTCCATTCTCAATTGCGTAATTAATGGCGAGAGCCACTTCATTTTCATCGACATTTGCCCAGCCATTGGGAACACCATTTACCCAATTCAACCCTCCAAGCGTCCAGCAGCCGAGACTAATTTCAGAAATCTTTACACCGGTTTTACCAAGTTCTCTATATTTCATTTTGATCTCCTTAAATAATTTGTTCAAAAAATAAAATCGTTTTATTTTCTTTTATAATTTACAAGAAAAACGCCTGAAGCCGCAATTGCAAGTCCAAATATTTCTTTCATTGTTTTAATTTCTCCAAGGAAAATAAACGCAAGAAAAGCTATTTGAATAAGCATTGTGTTATTTAAAATTGATGATTCCACTGCAGTCAATTTTCTAAGTGTATTGTTCCAGATAGTAAATGCTAAGGCGGTGTTTACAACTGCAAGCCATATAATAATTCCCCAGCTCTGCAGGTTAATAACAGGAAAACCATCAAGAGAAATGCCTGTTATCGATAATAATAATGAGCCAACTCCCATACTGATTATTGTAACAATCAGAGGATTTATTTTTTTGCTTACATTAATTTTTCTTCCAAGTACTGAAGAGAAAGAATTGGAAAAAACCTGAGCTGAAATTGCAGCTATACCAATCCATTCTTTACCTGAGAAAGTAATTGGTAAAAAATATAAAAGTACGCCAATCAGAAAAATAAATACTCCACTCCATTGTAAAGAAGACAAGTTTTCTTTTAGAAACATAATTCCTAAAAATGCAGTAATTAAAGATGAGAAATTTAAGAACAGACTAGCCGTAACCGCTGGAATATATTTAAGAGCAATGAATTGTAATCCTTGAGTTAAAAAGTAAAATAAAATTCCAAGAAGCAATAAGTTTTTCCAGTCACTGCTTGTCAATGACTTAAAATTTTCTTTAGAAGCATCAGAGAAAAAAACAAATGGGAGTAACACAACAAAAGCAAGAAAGTATCTCATACCGGCGAATAAAATGGGGGGAATATCCTTCAATCCTATTTTAATTAAGACCCATGAGGTTGACCACAGAAAAGTTACAAAGATTGCCTGAAGGACATAAAACGAATGAGAATCTTTTTTTATCATAATCTAAAATAATAAAAAAGCCGTTGTGTTATCAACGGCTTGCAAAGTTCATTTGGCAATTATCATCTTTTTACTTGATGTGAATTTTTCAGTAATTAATTTATAAAAATATACACCTGTCATCATTCCCGCTGAACTAAAATTTACTTTATGATAACCAGTCGATTGCTTCTCATTTACAAGAACAGCAACTTCATCACCAGCTACATTATAAATTTTTATTGTTACAAATGTTTCTTCGGGTAACTGGTAACTAATAGTTGTTGACGGATTAAAAGGATTTGGGTAATTCTGAGATAGCAAATAATCATCAGGAGAAGAAATTTCAGTATTCAATTCACCAATAAATTTAGAACTACCGTCAAAATCAACTTGCTTTAATTGGTAATTATAAATGCCGTTTTTCAGGTTTACATCTCTAAAAGAATAGCTTTTTATTTCAGAAGTTGTTCCACTTCCATTAATAAAAGAAATTAATTTTCCATTACGATAAAGTTCGAAACCTTTGTTGTTTACTTCAGTTGCAGTATTCCATTTTATTTCAACATCTTTTCCAATTACAAGAGAAGTAAAAGATAATAATTCGACAGGAAGACTAACATTAATTGTAAAATTTATTCCATGATTCCATTCAGATTTTTTACTGCATCCGGTTGCATACAAAGTATATTGTCCTTCTATGGATGGTGCAGTATACTTAAAATTGAACACATACTGACCATTAGAAAAAGTTTTTTTAGACGGTTGAGTTAATTCACTATTTAGCACCTTAAGATTTGCGTCAGAATTTATGAGTGTACCATTTGAACAGGCAATATCAATTCCTACACCGGTTCCGCTTCCACCGCTTATAGTAGCTGTAAAGTTTCCCTGTTCACCGGGTGTTAAAGTTGTGGGACCTGCAATTACTACCTGTACATTTTGTGTTAAAGCAGAACCGTGACAACTACAACCTGCAGTTCCGTTTTTCAGTGTATAACCACTTACTCCACCAGGGTATGCAAATGCCGCAATTGAAGTAAATAATAAAATCCAATTAAGTAAAAAAATTTTTTTCATATTTTATTTCCAAAAAATTTAGAGTAGAACTATCTACAACAATTATACCGATAAAGGATTGCAAAAAATCTAATATTAACGAGGAAAAATTCTACAATCCAAAAAATTCTTTAATATAAGAATTAAATGGTTTTTATTTCTTAGGTCTATACATATGAGTGCTTTGTCCAAAAAACACTTCAGCCGCTTCCATAACTGTTTCTGATAAAGTTGGATGTGGATGAATTGTAAGTTTCAAATCAGTAGCATTTGCTCCCATTTCAATAGCAAGCACACCTTCAGCAATTAATTCTCCGGCACCAGGTCCGCAAATTCCGATTCCAAGAATCCTTTGAGATTCAGGTTCAATAATTAGTTTTGTTACTCCATCGCTTCTGTCAAGGGTCGTTGCTCTTCCACTTGCAGCCCATGGAAATTTTGCAATTTCAAATTTCAATCCTTTTTCCTTTGCTTGTGATTCTGTCAATCCTGCCCAGGCAATTTCTGGGTCAGTAAAAACGACAGCAGGAATAGCTTTTGGTTCGAATGCAACTTTATGACCTGCGATATGTTCAACGGCTACTCTGGCTTCGTGTGATGCTTTATGAGCAAGCATAGGTTCGCCAGCTATGTCGCCTATTGCATAAATGTTTTCATCGCTCGTTTGTAATGATGAATTAACTTCTATCCAGCCTCTCTGATTTACTTTTACATTTATGTTTTCAAGTCCAAGTCCTTTTGTTTCTGGTTTTCTTCCAATTGACATCAAAACATAATCAAAAGAATGTTCAGTCAAATTATTGTCTTTATCAAGAATTTTTACAAGAATCCTGTTGTCAATTTCATTCATTTCAACCACTTTGGAATTCAACATTACCTTATCGAATGATGATTGAATTCGTTTAGCAAGAAACATAACTAAATCTCTATCAGCACCGGGAAGCAAACCATCCATCATTTCAACAACAGATACTTTTGTTCCAAGTGATGCGTAAACAGAACCTAATTCCAAACCAATGTATCCTCCACCAATTACGAGTAATGATTTAGGGACTTCGGGAAGATCAAGTGCTGAGGTTGAGTTTAAAAGACGTTTGCTATTTAAATTAAGTGGAGGAATAGATGCTATAACCGAACCGGTAGCAATAATGGCTTTATCAAATTTAATTTCCTCTGAAGTTCCATCAGTTTTCTCAACCTTTAAAGTTGAAGAATTAACAAATGTTCCTCTGCCTTGAATGTAATTTATTTTTCTTTGTTTTGTAAGCACGCCAAGTCCGCCTGTAAGTTTGGCTACGACTTTGTTTTTAAAATTTCGAAGTTTATCAATATCTACTTTAGGTTCGCCGAATTCTATTCCCCAGTTTTTTGCTTCCTTTGTTTCATTAATTAATTTAGCTACATGAAGCAGTGCTTTAGAAGGGATGCATCCACGGTATAAACATACACCTCCGGGATTTTTTTCTAAGTCAACAA
>CAZQSR010000177.1:0-4494 GCA_964596145.1 uncultured Ignavibacteriaceae bacterium | reverse complement strand
AAAAGCATCCTGAAGATTATCATTGCAAAAATGGTACCTTACGTCCGGATTTATTGTCATGGTATGAACTTCATCCCACCTTGTCCTTCCAATAATGTGACTGACACTTTTAATTATTTCTTTTTCAAAAACACCTCTCCTTCTAAATTCCCTCCTTTTTCTGAAAATGTTATCTGATCTTATAATATCCCTTAATGTTATATTGAATAGTAAATCATGCATCTCTATTCCTGAATAATAATAACGCTCAATTACACTGCATAATCCCTGTATCGATACAATATATTTTTCCCCAGGACAAGCTTTGATACACGCCAGGCCAAAATTATTCTCTGTTCCATGTAAATGGATAATATCAGGAGAAAAGGAATTACATATATCCTTCCAATATGGTTCAAGTGTTTTATTATATTTCAATAAAGACTTTCCCTGAGGGAGTAAATAATATATTATACCATCAATTTCGATCTTTTTAACTTCTTTGCCTGAATATACAGTTGCTACACTTAACGTAAATCCATTAATTTTTGCAATGTTATCAATGAAAGAAACAAGCCATCCCCCGCTCCAGGGATGAGGAATATTAAGAATATCACAAACTTTTGGTAGTATTGTATTTACTATACATAATATCTTTATTTTCATACAAAAGTCATTGCTTAAATTTCAACAGTAAATAGGTTTGGCACGGGCATTTCCTTTGTACAATATGAATTTATTTTTCTTTCCTTATTTACAGAAAAAATCATCTCAAAAAGGATAAATGCGAACAATATCAATAACCATTTATAAATGGGAAAATGACCCTCTTAATCTGCCAGCCAAGGATTATCCCCTGTTATTATGAAACCTTGAAAATGCGGGTAAAAGTGTAGTGATCAATAAAAAGCAGAAAACAAAAGGGGCTCTGAGAGGGAAGAAGCGCCACATAAAATACATATAACCTGATATCTCAATGCCAGTCGGGCTTTTCAAAAAGGCTACCCTTTCCTTAAGACTCATTTTTGTAAGATCCTTACTTTCATGGTCAATATTGCAATATCCGCAATAATGCGGGCAGACAAGAACCGGCAATTTATTTTTGCTGGCTCTTAAAGTGTAATCATGATCGGCTTTTGCATGAATATACTTATCACTAAAAATGCCAATCTTCTCGACCACATTTTTAGAGACAAACATGAGATTGCCATTTCCAAGATGGCATTCCTGCACAGATCCGTCAGGTAGAACTTTTTGTGTTGTGAATTTCAATTTATTTGATAACAATCTTCCTCCATATGAATATTCCAAAGTTTTGTTATCTCTTAGGCTTCCGATGTAAATTCCGCCCTTACCGTATCTTACCACAGAGAATTCATGTGTAAAAAGGATTTCACAAAATGAATTTAAATCCATTTCGACATCATCATTTAGCAGAAGAAATCCATCAAAAATTTTTTGTGTTAAAGCCTCGTTCCAAGAGTTACGCATCCCTCCGTTCCAATATAGCGAGCCGTTCCCCTGAAGAACTTTAACGGACGGGAATTTTCTCTTAACTGCAGAACCTGTACCATCTTTAGAACCATCATCTGTCAAGAATACTTCCATTCGAAAATCAGACGGGCACATCTTTTTTGATTCAAAAAGGCTTTTTAAGCATTTTAATGTTTTCTCCTTCCTGTTGTAGCAGGTAATCAGGACAGCAACATTGTGGATCGCAGAATCTGAGGTCATGTAATTATTATATTGAAGTGCCTGTTTTTATGGGGAAAATCATATTCAAATTACCCATAAGAAATTCCGGAAAATTGGCTTTTTAGGATTTCTGCCTTGGTTGATGAAATTTACTCTTTCACTTATGTTATCTGGAAAAGGCAGATCGCAGTTACCTAGAAATAGAGGTTAAAATATGCCAGTTATTTGCTATAAGTGAAATTTATTTATAGTGTTTGCAACATTTTCCGCTTCCTCTTGCAGAAGCAAAGGGCTCATTGGGAGGCTTAATGCCTGATTATGGATTGATTCAGTTATTGGAAAGCTTAATTCATTCCATTCCTTATACGCTTTCTGTTTATGAGGGGGAACCGGATAGTGAATTAGTGTCTGTATTGAATTTTGAGTCAGAAATTTCTGCAAAGAATTGCGTTCAGGGTGTCGGATTACAAAAAGATGCCAGATATTGGAAAAACACAGGCTAGAGAATGACGGCTTTCCATAGGGTGTAAAATTCTTATTTTTCGTCAGTTGTGCAGGTGGATAATCTGATCCTGGCAAAATAACATCTGGATTATTTATATTTTCGGAATAGTACTGTGCAACCTCATTTCGCCTCTTGTTATCCGAATCAAGACGTTTAAGCTTAACACGCAATACTGCAGCCTGAATTTCATCCAGCCTTGAATTTAGTCCCTTGAAATCACTAATATATTTTTCAGAAAACCCATAATTTGCCATAGCTCTTACTATATCGGCGATTGCTTTATCATTCGTAGTCACTGCACCTCCATCTCCAAGGGCTCCAAGGTTTTTACCAGGGTAGAAGCTATGACCTGCCGAATCTCCAAGGGATCCTGTACGGCATAATGTGTATAAATGTGATTCAGAGGCTTTTATTATCCGTTCATAGGTGTTATTTGCATCTGAATTCCGGAATATTCCCGAGCCGGCTGCCTGAGCATTATCCTCAACAATCTTAAGGCCGTAATGATTGGCAATAATTTCCAGCTTTTTGTCCCAGCAAACCCGGCCATAAAGGTGAACGACCATTATAGCTCTTGTCCGTGATGTAATTTTAGATTCAATTAAGGATAAATCAATATTATATGTATTAATATCCGGTTCAACAAAAACAGGTTTGAGGTTGTTATCAGTAACGGCCAGGACTGAAGCTATGAATGTGTTTGCAGGCATTATCACTTCATCTCCTTCCTTCATAACTCCAGTTTCGATGTATGCTTTAAATATAAGTCTTAATGCATCAAGTCCATTTGCTACTCCTATACAATACTTAACGCCAATAAAGGAAGCATATTCTTTTTCAAATGACTCTACCTCTTCTCCATGAACAAACCATCCGCGTTCAACAACACGATTGACAGCAGCTGAAAGTTCCGGCTCGAAGCTTTTTGTTATTTTTTGAATATCAAGAAATTTGATCATATTTCTCTTATGAATTTTGCCGGATTCCCGACCCATAGCTGGTTTGGCGGTACATTTTTCGTAACAACACTGCCTGCACCTATCATGGAGTTTGTTCCGATAGTCAGCCCACATAGTATTACACAGCCTGCACCAATTGAAACTCCGTCTTCAATAATGGTTGTTAAGAAATTTGGAGGGTAGTGTTTTGATCTTGGGTATTTATCGTTTGTAAAAGTTGCATTTGGACCAATAAAAACATTATTGCCAATTGTGATACCGTCCCATAGAAAGACTCCGCATTTCAAAGTGACATTATCTCCAATCAGAACTTTATTCTCAATGAAGCAGTGGGCATTAATGTTGCAGTTTTGACCTATAATTGCTCCCGGAAGAACCACAACATATTGCCAGATTGTTGTTCCTGCTCCAATATTGATACTTTGTACATCAGCAGTTGAATGTATCATGCCTGTATTTTATAAACTCACCATAATCCCTTATGTAGTCACTCTGGTTGTATTTTTCAGAAGCCAGAACGAGACATATTGCGCCTGAGGAAAAGTTTACAATTTCCCTCCATATTCCGGGAACAATAACTAAACCGTAATAAGGTCTGTTAAGCTGGATGATTTTCTTATTTTTTCCATCATCCAATATAACATCGAATGAACCACTTGCTGCAACTATCAATTGATACAGTCCCTTATGGGCATGTCCTCCCCTTTCTGATCCTCCTGGAATGTCGTAAAGATAATATACTCTTTTTACGCTAAAAGGCACATAATCACTGTTTTGTATGATTGTTATATTGCCGGCCGGATTATGAATCCTGCTCAATTCCTCAATATAACAATTGTGAATATCAGAAATCAGCCTGGTCATCTTGTTTTAAGTGAATAAATTCATCAAAATCCCTTAAATAATCAGATTTATTGTAATCAGTTGATGCAATTATTAAAGCAAGAGAATTGGTCGAAAAATTCTCCAGTGTACGCCAAATCATCCGGGGGACATAAATGCCATAATAAGAACGATTTAAAGAATATCTGAATTCCTTTTCACCATTATTTAGCACAAGGTCGAAACTTCCGGAAAGTGCTGTAATGAATTCTTCAGTTTTCCTGAACGCATGCCCTCCACGATGTTCTCCTCCGGGGACATCATAAATCCAGTATACTCTTTTGATTTTAAAAGGTATGTGAGTATCTTCTTCAATAAATGACAAATTTCCTCTCCTGTCAAGAAATTTTGGAAGTTCTATTATTCTGGGGAGCATTAAAGACATTTATGGCAAGAATTGGTCGACTAAAATCATTAGATAGTTGATCCTTATTAAATCGATTTTTTGTTCATTCTGTAGGATTGGATATTTAC
>CAZQSR010000176.1:0-4496 GCA_964596145.1 uncultured Ignavibacteriaceae bacterium | reverse complement strand
TCAAATGAACATTTTAGCAAAAAATACGGCCGCAGCCCATAGCCGCAGAACGTTACCAGCAACTTTAATTGATACGATATGAAAAAGCTTCATTTAAACAAGATTAATCCAGGAAACTATTCTAAGGATAAGATTATTTATGAGAGACTTAAGTTTTTCAATAATGGAATAATAGAAATAAATTCATCTCAAATTACTGTTAAATTAAAAGATGGAACTTATTTTAAAAGTACAATAAGAAAAATCGAAGAAGATTTTATGACAGTAACCTACCAAGGAGCATACGAAGATGGTACATCTTTTCGACTTGTTCAACCAGCAGGTGTTGCAAAACAATTAAATGATTTAGAAGGTAAAAATGAAACATTGACTTTTGGAGGTATGACTGGAGATGGATATGCTGTTCATTTCGAACTTAAAGAACCAACAGAACCAGACAATAATAATTTTACAGAAAATCAGAACACTACATTCATTTCTGCAACTGAATCTAAAGCTGAGATTCTTTTAATAAGTGCAGACTCATTAAAAGAAATTAATCCTAAAATGGCTATAGAGCACATAACTCGTTTTATGAATTTAGTTGAACAAAACCAAATAGAGATACTTAAGTTTCAGCATATTCAAAATATTGTTTATGGTTATGTTATTGCTATTAATCTATCAATTATCAGCGAAGATATAGCAAACAAAAAATTGAGTAACCTAAAGGTTAGATTTGAATCAAGCGACCATTTACGTTATGAAAATGGAAATCATATTGCTGGTCCTCATGGTGGTGCTAAAAGAGGAATCGAAATAACACCAAATTTTAAACTTAATGAAGGTTATTTAGTTACAATCTTTAACTTAGAAGGTAATCATCCTCTTTGGGGCGATAACATTCAAATGTCAACAAAACAGATGAAAATAATTGAAAGAACAACGAATGAAATTCAACTGCGTGGTTTTGGAAGTGACTTTTTAGGTAATTCTTTCTCTAATTATGGACTTACAATACATTTAAAGAATAATGACATTGAATTTGTAAAACTTCACATGTATGACAGAAATAGTGAAATTAAGTATTTAAATTAAACCCTAAAACAAAGAATATGAAAATACTTGAACTTTTTGACAGTGGTGATAAGAAAAAAAGATTAAGCCACATAAAAAATTTGGTAGCACTAGCTTGTGCTGATGGCAACTTAGAAAGAGTTGAAATGGATTTAATTACGAAAATTGGCATTAGAGCAGGTCTTCAAGTTGAAGAGTTGAAACGAATTTTTGAAAGACCTCAAAGCATCGAGTTTTATCCACCAAATACAAATCAAGAAAGAATTGCTCAACTATATGATATGGTGCTTGTTATGATGGTTAATGGAGAGATAGATGAAAACGAAGTCGTATTCTGTAAAATTATGGCAACAAAACTTGGTTTTAAACAATCGATTATTGATAAAATGGTTGCAGATACTATAGATTTGATATCTAAAGGAATAGCGGCTGAAATTGCACTATCAAGACTGTTAAATCAAGTATAATAAAAAGCTGCTGGTAACAGCGTGTTTATTTTATTTGGGTGTAGTTGTTTTTTGAAACATCTACACTTTTTGCTAGCTTTACTCTTGGGAGATAGAAACGCTGTTTCAATCTCCCAAACAAAACAAACACGCAACCGTTGGCCACCATTTAAAAAGATACTACACCATTGAGATTTAATAAGTACATATGGGATTTGTATAAGGATTCTGCTAAGGGGCGAGAATGTATTGATAAATGGAGTAACTATAACTTTCCGGATAATGAATATAGCCGCGATTGCAAACCTGAAATTTTAGAGAAATTATATCAATGTAATTTAGGGCAGTACATTGTTGAGACGAAAGTCAATTGGTATAAGGTTTTAAGGGATTATTTTATAAAATTTGGGTTCAATATTAACGATGCACATAACACTTACAAAAAATGGGTAAACGATGGGATTTTTATTAATGAGTTTAAAGTTATAGGAAAAGAAAATTTTAAGCATTGGACTATTGATATTCGATTTTTCTCAAGAGTTTTATATTCATCATTTCCAGAATATTTTTTTCCATACACTTTAGACTGTGGGTTCAATACATTCCGAAAAATATGTAATGAATTTGATATTCCGATTCCTGAAGTTCCGAAAAAAAAGGATTGGTTGGAAAGGGCGATATATTATGTAGATTTATGTGAATCTTTATTGGAATTTAGAAAAGTAAATACTTTTACGCCAGCCGAATTATGTGCTTTTTTATATGATTTTGCCCCGAGTGTTTTGCATGAATTGGAAGATACTGAATTACCAAATCCGTCAAAAGTTTGGTTTGTAGGTGGCAGTAAATATGATTTTGAATTTTTGGATAATGCTGCCGATGAAAGTACGGAGTATTGGCAAGGTAATATAGATTCAAGAAAAGGAGATATTGTTGTAATGTATTGCGTAGCGCCACGTAGCTATATTCATTCAATATGGCGTGTTATTGGCGATGGATTTGCCGATCCATTTTTTTACTATTATAGTGTTGTTTATCTTTCAAAGCCAATAAAACTTGATGTACAGATATCACAAAAGGATTTAGAAAATAATCCTGTTTGGTCAAAGAATCCAAAAGTGCGTTGTAACTTGCAAGGAATTAATGGTTATCCTATTCAATATTCTGAGTACCTGGAATTACTTTCCATTTTAAAATCTAAAGGACAAAATATTGAAGTACTTCCTTTGATTAAGCCAACAAATCGGCTGGATACGGATGATTTAAAAGACGAACGTGATGTTGAAATTAGGTTAATAGAGCCTTTCTTAGAACTAATAAAATATAAACCAAAGGATTGGATACGTCAAATGCCAGTTAAAATGGGACGTGGAGAGCGAAATTATCCTGATTATTGCTTTGGGGCGTGTCCTACACGTGGAGAAGAAACTGCTAAAATGATTTTAGAATCAAAATATGAGATTAAAACCCAAAAAGAGTTACAAGATGCCTATTTTCAGGCAAAATCTTATGCAGTAAGATTACAGGCAGACAAATTTATAATTGCCGCACGAGAAGGAATTTGGATTTATATTCCCAAAAATATGACTTATAAATTTGATGATTACTTTCATTGTAACTGGGTTGATATTGAAAACCCTGATATTTTACATAAATTGCAACAAATGATTGGAAGACAAATATAAACGGTGGCCAACAGCGTGTTTATTTTATTTGGGCAGAGGACGGTTTGAGAAGTTCGTCGCTTTTTGTTAGCTTTATACCGAACGGATGAGGAAGTAGTTCCAATCCCCCAAACAAAACAAACACGCAGACGTTACCAGCAATTATTGAAACCATGAATGAGATAAAAACATCAAAAGACGGAATTGATTATTTACACTCTGTTTTGACAGAGCGGCCCTTGACTATAACTAAAGCAACGCTTTGGAAAATATTACACACGAATAGCCAAGTCGAAGAAGTTTCTATAAAAATAGGACGATATAAGAAAAGAAAAGGATTATCATCTTGGAATTATGAGGAATTAGAAAGCTTATCACCAAAAAGTGAATTGACTCTGAAAGGTGACGAATTCTGTGCTTTATTGAGTTTTCTCCAAAACAATTATGAACCTTTTAAAGAAGGTGTAAAAAAATTTATTCCTCTTGACGAAACTTTTGACAAAAGAAATATTGAACATTTAAAAGCGATTTTTGCAAATCCGGAAAAACAAGAACTTTTGGACTTTATTATTGGTCATGAGATAATCCCTGAAGATTTATTTATTGCCTTTCAACAATTAGCAAAAGTTAAAGCAATTGATGAATTTAGTAATATGCTTAATGATAACTTGACTGAATCTCATTGGCAAAAGTGGTTTACGGACAATAGTTGGGTTCTTGGGACAGAATTCGTAAAAATATTAGATGAAAGAGCAATTGACACAGCTAATATTTCAGATTTTTTAATGCAAGCTTATGACGGTTTCTTAGATATTGTCGAAATCAAAAGACCAGAAGGAACATTAAAATTTTGGGCGGACCAGAAAGACCATGACAATTATGTTCCTCACAGTGATTTGATAAAAGCGATTACTCAAGCTTCCAAATATATCTATGAAGTCGAACGTGAGGCAAATAGTATCAAGTTTCTTGAAAAAGTAGGATACGTTAAGACAATTAAACCAAGATGTATTCTCATTTATGGTCGTTCGGACAAATGGGATTCTGAACAAAAAGAAAGTTATAGAATATTAAATTCAAATTATCATAACTTGACAATATTGACATACGACCATATACTTGAAAGAGCAAAAAGATTAGTAAGTTAAAATTATAACTGCTGGTAACAAGGGCTTTCTTTCATGCGGCTCGTGCTTCGTGGACAGGAACGCAGTGGACAGAAACGATACTTTTTTTAGACAAGGCAGGGAGGCCGCACGAAAAGAAAGCCCCGACCGTTATGGTTCATTGCGAAAAGTTAATTTTTTAGTTACCGTTCTTTGACAATTTT
>CAZQSR010000175.1:0-4514 GCA_964596145.1 uncultured Ignavibacteriaceae bacterium | reverse complement strand
GTCTTTAGGTCGGATGGGCATATAAAACCGCACCAGCGATTTGTCCCTTTCCACCAATTGTAAGGCTTTTGTTCTTGTTTTAACTTTTTCTGCTATGCGGTCTATTTCATCATCAAACACATCGCACAAGCGTTTTACAAATATGAGTGGCAGAATATAGTCTTTGTATTTAGCTGCATCCGCAGCACCTCTAATGCTGCAAGCAGCATCCCAAATCCATGATTCCATGGATTTTACTTTCTCTCCGTTTCCGTTTTGTTTGGCCATTTATAGTGTGTTCTTTTTTATATTATTTTAATCGCCTAAGTTAAGATTTACCGGCTTCTTTTGCTTCATATTCTTCCTTGAAAAGTGCAGGGGCTACTAACTCCAATAATGGCGGTAGTTTCCACAAACCCTGCTTATGGAAATACTTATCTGTGAACATTGAGAATGGAATGAGCTTCGACATTCTCATTTGCTTATATTCTTCAAGATATTGGTCGTATTCCGCTTGAGATTTGAAGTTTCTCTTTTTCTGCTTCTCAACTTTTTTATTCTCGTGATAAAGGTTCAGCATTTCATGCAAAGGAATCCCGCTAGAAAGTCCAACCTGATTGTAAATAAGAGAATCAATATTTACGACTGATAGCGGCTTTACATGATGAATAAACAAGCCTTCCTCTGCCAACTCCAATAAAGCATCCTGAAACCAAAAGTCAATTAACTCATTAAATCCCGGAGTGTCGTATTGATGGTCGTGGGTAAGCAAAACAGGATAAATGAAAACGTCTTTGTAATGATAATCAGTATCGGCAGTAAATTCCTTTTTCAAAATTCTGCGAATACTATTTATCAATTGCACTACTGCCTTTGGTTTAATCTTTCCATCAGGTAACTCTTCAAAATCCAAAACTTTTCCAAACTCATCTTCGTAAACATTGAAGTCGAAAGACATTTTTTTATCGGCTGCTATCAGGAAGTCTTTTGATTCAACAAGCAGGATGTTTTTACCCTTTCTTACATAGTAATCAGGTGCAGCATCAATTTTCATTTCAGCTAATTCTTTGCCTGAATAACGGATACATTTATCGGGATAAATACTTTCCATTACTTTGTAGCAAAGAATCTTTTCGGAGAACTCATCACCGTAAAAACTTTTGATTTCCTTGATTCTACTTACTGGAGGTAAGGTTTTATTTACATCTCTCAGAAGGAAATAAACGCCTTTGAAAATCTTTTCTACAACGAATAGATTGAATATAATTCTATAAACACCATCCTTTACTTTGTAAAAAGGTTTGGCTCTAATGGTTAGGAAGTCATTTGGGTCAAGCTCATCTTGTTCTTGAACCATAAGTTTTTCAATGAATGCACACCCTAGTTCAAATTTTTCTCCCGGCTCGACAACAATATCAGTGTGTGCTTCTCCTTCGCTTTTAATTGCAGGTGTAGTTAATGGCAATAAACTTTTTAAATATTCTTGCCACGTTGGACAATTGAAATACGCTAAAAAGGCCGCTAGTAGTGGTTGAGTCTTTTCATGCGATTCAAGAAACTGAAATAGATAAATTGCCTTTATCATTTGTGTAGCCCAAATCTGATTGATATCGTAGTTCGATTTATCCGAAACAGGATATTCCATACAAAACATCATCATTGGAATTTTTAATTCCTCATCGCTTTCCTGTGCAGACGGAAAGGCAATGCTTTGTTTTTCGGTAAACTCAGAGTTCAATGCTAAATAGGCCTTAAACAAGTTGACTTCTATCTCAGCTTGTGTTTGTGTCTCTGGTTCTTCAGGCTTTGAAAAGAAGTATTCAAATAATTTCAAACTGGAATAGGTGTTTATTATTCCAATGCGAACACCTTTTTTTTCAAACTCTTTTATTCGGTCATAAATTTGGTTTGCAAGTCCATTATTTTCTCTTCGGAAAAACATTCCGAGAAATTCTCGGTTGTCATCAAACTTTGATTTGTGATTCTTGAAACCTAAAAAGAATGCTGCTGCATTTAGAATCATTTCTCTGCTACTTCCTGCAAGATACTGTTCAACGGTAAGTCGTTCTTCACCGGGAAAAGCAACTTCAAATTCTAAAAGTTGTCCCATCGTTACTGCATTACCTATGTTGATTTGCTTACTCATAGTTGATTGCCGTTTTCGTGTGGGTTGGCAAAGAAGTGGCTCTTTTGGCTTTGCGAAGGGTTGGTTTGTGTATCGGGCAAAGCCAAATGTGCCACTTGTGCGGTGGGAATAAAATTGGTTTTAAAAAATGTGCGGTGGGAAAAAAATAAAAAACATAGGGTTGGCAAAGAGTGTCGGCTTACTCGTTGTCCGTTTGAAATATGGTCTGTATGTTGTCCAACTCTCAAAATGGTTTGTCCTTGTGTTAATGTTTAATTTTTAGTCGTCTGTTTCATGGTTGCACTGTCGTAATACACTTGCCGGTAACGATCGAGGCTAAATGCTGGCAGGCAATTTAAACCACAAAAGTGTCATTTTGCAATAATGTTAATTTGATTTATTTCACTTGAATTAAGCACTTCCTGCCTGCTTGCATTTAGCCTTTGTTGGCAACTGGGCATCGTGTCAGTCAATTCTATAAATTCGTAATCAGGTTTAGCAATAAAAAGGTCTCCTTCAACTGTTTCAAGTTTCTCCTTTGTGGCTTTAATAGCATGTTCTGATTGGTCAATCCCAATCCACTTTCTGTTATTAGTTTGGGCTGATTTTAAAGTTGTTCCAGACCCGCAAAAACAATCTAAAACTATACTCTCATTATTTGAAGAAGTTTTAATTATTAAATCTAATAAGTCTGGATTTTTTTCAGTTGGATAAGTTGGATACTGAGGGTCTTTATACTCCCAAATATCTTGTACTCGTTTACCTTCTCGCTCGTCTGCAAATATAATCTTTCTTGGATTACCAGTTGATGACCATTCTATTAATCCGTCTTTGTCCCATTGTTCCAATGTTTCAACATCAACTCTCCAATGCCTTCCTTTGGGAGGTAATATTCCTTTAAAAGGTTGACTTGATTTTCCGTTTTCCGTTTCACCTGGAGCATGAATTGGCACAGTTGTATATCTTCTGCCTTGTTTATCTTTTTTTGGAAATAATTTTTCAAAATCTTTTTCGGTATATTTTTCTCTAGGCTCATTCCAAATTGGGGCTGTGGACTTTGTGTAGAACAGAATTAAGTCCTTCATATTTCCATACCCAATTCTGTCAAAGTTTTTAGGATTACATTTAACCCTTGTAATATCGTTTTTAAAATTTTCTATGCCAAAAACTTCGTCCATCATAACTTTTACGTAATGACCAATTTTGTAATCAATGTGCAAGTAAATTGAACCTTGTTCAGACAACAATTCTTTTAATAAATTTAATCTTACTCTAAGAAATTCTATAAAATCCGTTCCTTTCAAAGTGTCAGTATAGGCAATGTTTCCGTTTTTTGAATTACTTATTGTTGTTGCTCTGCCGTCAGTAATTGTGAAATTACCACCAGTTGCGAATGGGGGATCAATATAAACTAAATCAATTTTACCTTTTAAGTTTTTTTCATTTAAAAGGTATTTAAGCCCAGCAATGTTATCTCCGTGTATTAAAATACTTTTCATAGGTTAAATTTGGTATAAAAATTCACGTAAAACCAATGCACTCATAATGTTGTAATTCTTATAGGTTTCGGTAATGGACTTGTACATCTTATTGTTTCCTTTGATGTACAACACTCCATCTAAAATGGCAATTTTAACTGCATTTACTTTTTTCGCTTCAACGGTACTAATTGCGTCATTAAATTGAGCATTCTGATGACCGCCAAAATCAGTTAAAAATTTTGCTTCACCTATTACGTATTTCCCATTGAAACGACCAACAAAATCAAGTCCTTTATTGTGATTATAACCCAATTTTTCTTTGGCAAAGTCCATCATTGACTTGTCGCTCCCGTCTAAAATTGCATCTTTTTTATTTGCAAGGAATTTATTTAATTCAACTGGTGTTATTCCTAAAGATTTTTTACGTAACCATTCACGAAACATTGGTCCAATTTGACGATTTGTCTCCTTAGGTTCACTGCACCTTTCATATAATTTATCAAGCCCGATTTCGTATATTCTTCCGCATATTCTGTTTATGGTACGAGGATTACGGTCAATTGAAGAACTATCTCTTTTTAAATATGCAATGTAACTGTCTTTAATTGGAAATAAGTCAAGTTTTAAAAGTTCTCTGATTAGTAATCCATTGTTTTTGCGTTTAAATGCTTTTTCTACTTCAGCCCAAACTTTTTCATTAATTTCTCTTATTCCTTCAGGGATTGTAGGATATACTTGAAACAAGTCATCAAGATATGACCTTTGATTTGCGTATTCTATACTTAAATTAGTCCATTTACTCATTATTCAATTTTTTTACAAAGTTACGAATTTTCTGTCATGTTTCAATTTGTCGTTTTCTTGCCTTGTTGCCAACGTTTGAGGCTAAGCGCTGGCGGGCACTTTTGAAAATATAACTTTCCGGCCAG
>CAZQSR010000174.1:0-4520 GCA_964596145.1 uncultured Ignavibacteriaceae bacterium | reverse complement strand
TGGAAGAGAGTTTTGTTCATCAATATATTCCGTGATATAACTAGCAATACGACCATTTTTTTCATTATATTTCAGAACATCAAGAGGAATATTGTAAATATCAAAGGTTTCATTTTGACCTCGCAACGTGTAAGTTCTTTTCTCCCCAATCGGTGGTAAATTAGTAACATCAATCATTTGTATATCTCCTTTAAATATTGTTCTTTCGTACTGTAAAATTTGTTCATTGGTTCTGAATAATAGGTTCCGCTGTTACGTAAAATCCACTTAGCTCTATCTCTACTGATTTCTAAACCATAGATACTTTTTATATCATCTAACATGTCATAAGCATCAATTGCAATACATTCATTCAGATACTCTGTCAAAAACCTTTCCAATTTTAAGGGATCGTTAGTTACCATAAATATTGGATGAATTGTAGGGATATATTTCAACTTTGGTGCAGTTTTTAGTAATGATTCATAAAAGACATCATCAAAACCCAAATCAATTAATTCATGTTCAAAACCATTAGAAATCATGGAATAATAAGTAAACCATCTATGGCTTCTGCCATAATCAATAACCTCATTAAGAAAATCATTTAATAAATTTGTATTAAGTTTTGCACGGTTACTTGAAATATACTTATTTTTTGAAATTCTAAATAATTTATACTCTTCCTGAAGTCTTGTCAATCTGATATTAAAAAATTGGCTTTTTTCAACTTCTTGATTTCGTTGCTCATAAAAATCATTTTTGAAAATTTTTGCATCAACTGCTTGTGTAATATTACTAAAGTCGTTTCTCACAACAAAACTTTGACGTATTGTATAACCAATTTTATTCAATATTCCTTGACTTAGATTATATCTACCAACAGTCAATTTTTTAATCAATAATTGAATTTCTTCAACTGTATAAATTTCAGCACCCATAATTTTCAATAAATCACTATAAAATTTTTCATCCTCTGGTTTACTTACATCCATATCAATTTTATTATTATAGACGAAATCAGAATATTCTTTCCAAAGATAATTTATCGTAGTAGTAGAATTAATCCCATAAGTTTCTTCTATGATAATTCCAATTTCTTCAAGTTCAAAATTATCATAATTCAACAAAATATCATCGAAAAATTCACGTTTATCATTGTAATCAATATAAATTTCTGCTTGTCGGACTAGTTTATTGAAAGAAAAACATTCATAACCAATACGTTTCAAGAGATTAGCTAATTCATAACCATCAAATAATTCTAATTCTTCCATTAACGGTCTATTCAAATCATAAATTTTTTTAGTATGATAAATACCAGCTGGTAATTGAAAAATTCCTTTTAATTTTTCAATATCTTCTAAAGCAATATTATTGTCATAGAATCTGAATTGTAGATTACGAGATTCAATAGCATATTCACTTCTTGCAACATATGCTAGAACATTTCTTTCGTTCGTTTCATATGCTAATTCTTCCAACATCAGTGAAGATGTATAAATCTTATCTGGATTAGTGAATAAGATCTCTTCTAATAGTTTACTAGGATATTTTGTCTCAAATTTATTTCTAAATGAGTAGTAGAGATTATTTTTCTCTAAATATTTATCTTTCAATTCTTTTGAAAAGTTATTAAACCAGACATATTCGTAAGAAGGTTTCTTCCCTTGAACCAGTTTTTCTTTCAAAATTCCATAAACCTCAGGAGATACTTGAAATAATTCAATAAATTCTTCCAAAGTAAAATTATATTGTGTAAAAATCTCCTTATACAAATATTCTTCATATGTTGTTGGAATAGCCATTTTTTTCAAGATTTGACGAATACGTTCCCTAGTTACTTGAAAGTTATCACCAATCTCTTGTAAAGTTTTTCCTGATATTTTTTCAAGTAAAACTTCTTTATGTTTAAATTCAAAATCCAAAAATTCTTTGACTGATATATAGTATTTTCTTGCTTTTATACCTTGTATAACAATTTTCTTATCACTAACTTGCTGTTGAATAAACTCATCTGAAATTTTTTCAGGAATATCAACAGTATCTCCGATATCAATTAATCTTAAAAATTCATTTTCAAGACTCCTTTGCTCCTGTTCTTCTCTCAACTTAGTTGAAATATCACTACTATGCTTCTGAAAGCTTTGCTTGATTTCGAAAGTTCCAGAAAATATCATTTTTATAATTTTGTCCGTTTTCTGAGCTTTCCTTAATCCAACATATGGAATTTTGAGGAGTTTTTCGATACTTAATCCTTGTAACAAAGAAAGTTTTTTATAACCTTTATTTGCCCAGAAATCTGAAATAGCACCACTTTCAAAAAAATTATTCAATAAATAAATTGAATCATATGTGTCATCTGAAATTACAATATTTAAATCAGGAAATTTATATCTCAACTTGTTAACAAAATCATTTGAATCATAACGAATATTTTCATATTTATTTTTAAAATCAACTATATCCGTAATACCACTGTCTATTAATTTTTGAATAAATTTATTACTAACACCATATTCACGCAAATAATAAATACTGTAGATTTTATTATTTAATTGTGTTTCTATAGAATCAATACTCTTAACTTTAAAATTTTCTAAATCATCCATATTATTTACCCGTTTTTATAGAAGCTTCAATAACCTTAGCAAGCTCTGATACAACACCTGTAACTAAAGCATTTCCCATCAAGAAAAATCTTTGATTATCTGTCGCTCCTTCAGTCCAGTTATCTGGAAACATATTCAATCTCTCAGCCTCAACCGGCATAAGTATTCTATATTTTCCATTAATTTTGAGTAGATGTGTTGATCTATTCGTTGTTCCCTCGCTTGTAAGCATTGTTCTTCCTGATTTTTCAAGATCATCATACTCACTCATTGCTCCTTCCGAATATTGATATTCAAATCCATTTACATTTCTACGTTGTACCTTTTTTGAATCTCTTAGATATTTAAATTTTTCAAGGCGTTCACCAGAAATATATTTATTTTTATCAACTTTTTCTTCAGGTTCTAAAATTGTTTTTAAAGGGACTTCTCTACTTTTGATTGGAATAACCTGCCTTGTTTCAATTTTCCCCTCAATCATCTCTCCAGAATTTAAAAATTCTGCACTAAAATTATCTGAAATGTCAAAAATATCATCTGGTAATACAAAATTATTCTCTTTTTTAGACAGCTTTTCAATTTTAAATGCCAAATCAAATATATTTTTCTTTTTATTCCAGCTTCGTCTTTTGTATACCCAAATGAAAATGCGCCGCCGACGTTGTGGCATTCCATAGTCAGCAGCATTTATAACGCGCCACTGCACATTATAGCCTAAATCATCAAAAGTTTTTAACATAATAGCAAAATCTCGTCCACGTTGTTTTGATGGTGATTTTAATAATCGATCAACGTTTTCAAGTAATAAGTACTTTGGTTTAATATTCTCAATTGCACGCTTAATTTCCCAAAATAGAACTCCTTTTTTCCCCTCTATTCCTTCTTCATTACTAATACTACGGGCAACAGAATAATCTTGACACGGAAAACCACCAACAATCATATCAACATTCATTTTTTGAAATTCTTCGTCCGTAATTTCTGATATATCTCGATTCAGATTGATACTGTCAGGATAATGTTTGTTATAAATATCAAAAGCAACTTGTACTTTACGACTTGGTTCCCATTGATTAGCATATTTAGTTACAAAAAAATCAGAATTCCCATTCTCTAATCCAACTCTAAAACCACCGACACCTGCAAATAGTTCGAGAACATCTATATGTTTTTTCATTTCGTTAAAAAGCCTTACTATTAATTAATCATTTACTGAAAATGTTTTATTTTATTAATAATATTATACCATTATTTATATTTTTTAGCAGTTCAGACAATATCAAAAAATACTCTTAAGATACCTATACCCCCACATATAATTTTTATGACAATACCAAAAAAGTTTATCCCACAAAAGGATAAACTTTTCTCATACAATCATCTACTCCACAAAAGGCGAATACACCCCTATCAAAGCCTCAGCACACTTCAACCCATCAATCGCAGCAGAAACAATACCGCCAGCAAAGCCAGCACCCTCACCACTCGGATAGATACCCTGAGTCGAAACAGACTGAAAACTCTCCTCATCTCGATTAATCCGCAAAGGCGATGACGAACGAGATTCCACGCCAGTCATCACGGCATCAGCCATGGCAAAGCCATACAACTTCTTATCAAGCCCTGTCAACGCTTCTTTCAAAGCCGTATTGATATAGTCTGGGAACAAATCAGTCAAATCAGTCGGTTTCACGCCTAGCGCATAACTCGGTGTCACACTCGCCATAGCCGTTGACGGTTGATTTTTCAGAAAATCTCCAACTAATTGCGCGGGTGCCTGATAGGTGCTACCACCTAGTTCAAAGGCTTTCTGCTCTAACGCTCGTTGAAAGGCAATACCTGCTAGAGGATGATCGCTACCAAAATCTTCTGGGAAGACTTGGACTAAAAGCCCGCTGTTGGCATTGTTTTGATTTCTTGCGTGTTCAC
>CAZQSR010000173.1:0-4521 GCA_964596145.1 uncultured Ignavibacteriaceae bacterium | reverse complement strand
GAAAGGGACAAATCGCTGGTGCGGTTTTATATGCCCATCCGACCTAAAGACCCTGAAAAGGAAACGACATGGGATGTAATCAGAACTTTGAGTGATAAAATTGGTCAGCAACTGACCGACATTTTACGTTCGGTGGCAAAAGAAAATACCAGCCTGCAAGGAATTATTGACCGTATTGATTTTAACGCTACTACACACGGACAACGAGATATTGATGATGACCGTTTGAGTAAACTCATTGAGAAAATTGCCGAAAAGCGTTTGGGTTTAAAAGATGTTGAGCCTGACATTATTGGCAGAAGCTACGAATACCTGATACGCAAGTTTGCCGAAGGCAGCGGACAAAGTGCAGGTGAATTTTATACACCTGCCGAAGTAGGATTTATCATGGCTAAAATTATGGATGCAGAGCCGGGCATGGAAGTATATGACCCTACCTGTGGAAGCGGTGGTTTGCTGATTAAATGTGAGTTGGTGCTGGAAGAAAAAATGAAACTCAAAAGCAAAGACAAGTATGCACCGCTAAAACTTTACGGACAGGAATTTACACCCGCCACATGGGCCATGAGTAAAATGAACATGGTGATACACGACATGGAAGGTGAAATTGAAATTGGCGACACACTTAAAAATCCAAAGTTCCGCACCAAGAATAAACTACGCACCTTCGACCGCATTGTGGCTAACCCCATGTGGAACCAGGGCAGAGATAGTTTGCCATACATAACCGATGACTTTTTTATTAACGATGAAATGGAACGCTTTCCGGCAGGAAGTTGTGGCGGAAAAATTGACTGGGGCTGGATGCAGCATATATACAGCAGTTTGAACGATAGTGGACAAGCAGCTGTAATTTTAGACACAGGAGCTGCAAGCCGTGGCAGCGGCAATCAGGGCAACAACAAAGAAAAAGATTGCCGCAAATGGTTTGTAGATAACGACCTGATTGAAGGGGTAATCTATCTGCCCGAAAACCTGTTTTACAATACATCTGCTCCAGGTATTGTGATTTTTATAAACAAAGCCAAAAAGCACAAAGGCAAAATCTATTTGCTGCACGCAGGTAAGGAGTTTGAAAAAGGCGACCCGAAAAATTTCATTACACCAGACGGCATTGAACGCATAGCAAATACTTACAAGAAATTTAGGGAAGAAGAGAAGTTTGCCCGATTGGTGAGCAAGGAGGAGATTGTAAAAAACGATTACAACATTAGCCCAAGCCGCTACATCCAAATAACCGATGCTGAAACCTACCGCCCTATTGGTGAATTAGTGGAAGAACTGAAAACATTGGAAGAAGAAGCCATTGGCATTGACACCGAATTGAAAACCATTTTTGAAAAACTCGGTGTATGATAAAGAATTGGAAAATAAAAACCATTGAAGAAATAGCTAAGACCACAAGTGGTGGAACGCCAAGTAGAACTAATAAAAGCTACTACACTGGAAATATACTATGGGTTAAATCAGGTGAATTAAATGATAATTACATTTTTGATACAGAAGAAAAAATTAATGATGTAGCAGTAAAAAACTCATCTGCTAAATTGTTCCCTATTGGAACTGTATTAATGGCAATGTATGGTGCAACAGTAGGGAAAACTGCAATACTAAAAGTTCCTGCTACAACCAATCAAGCTGTTTGCGGTATTATTCCAAATCCAACGGAATGCAATAATGAATTTCTCCGCTTCCACCTTATGTTTAAAAGGGAAGATTTTCTTAAACAAAGGTATGGTGGAGCACAACCAAACATAAGTCAGACTATCATAAAAACATTTGATATTCTTATCCCTCCACTCACCGAACAACGCAAAATTGCTTATGTATTAAGCACGGTGCAAAAAGCTATAGAACAGCAAGACAAACTCATAGGCCACACTACAGAGCTAAAAAAAGCCCTGATGCAGAAACTCTTTACCGAAGGCACAAAAGAAGAGAAACAAAAACAAACTGAAATAGGATTAGTGCCGGAAAGTTGGGAGGTGGTAAGATTTGGAGACATAAGTGATTTTAAAAATGGAGTGAATTTTTCTAAAGAACAGAAAGGTGAAATAGGAATTCCCACAATTGATGTTCTGAATATGTATGGTAAATCTTATACCATTGATACATCAAAACTATACAGAGTTAATAAAGATTTTAGTAATGATTACATACTAAAAACAGGAGACCTTCTTTTTGTTCGTTCATCATTGAAACTTGAGGGTGTTGGTTGGACAAGCATGTTTATTGAAGAAGTTGAACCAATTACATTTTGTGGTTTTATAATTAGGGCAAGGATTAAGGACAAAAATTTCTTTTCTCCATTTTTGACTTATTACTTCAGGACGGAGGATGCAAGGAACAATTTAATTAGCGGTTCTGGTAAGGTAGCTATAACTAATATAAATCAAGGCGTTCTAAATGAGATAAAAGTTCCGAAACCAAATCTTAAAGAACAAAAGGAAATTATTCGTCAGATACTCTTAATTGAGAGCAAAATTGATTTACATGAAAAGAAAAAACAATCCCTAGCCACTCTTTTCAAAACCCTGTTGCATGAATTGATGACAGGCGAAAGAAGAGTGCATGAAATAGAATTTGAAGCTTTAACCAAAGCATACAAAATAGAAGAACAGCCGTTGAGCATGGCAGCAGAAAAATAAACTTATCTATGAACCCAATTTTTACATCTAACAACGAACGAAACCTGAAAGGATATTGGTATGATGAATTTGTAAGCCACTTTGATACGATATGTAAAGAGCATTTAAGCAAAGGAAGGGCCAAAAAGTTTGCATTCATAGTATACGACTTTCATTCTCGGACACATGAAGTTTTGCAAAACCACGGAGTATTTACTGAATTAGATAGGTTGTCAGGAAAAGATATAACTGTATTCTATTTGGATGGTCAATTGGGAAGGAACCGGAATAATCAAACACGCTTATTTCGCAATATGAATCAAGTATTACTTGATTTAACAGGAGAACAAATTAGAGCTATCCCGTTTGTTGTTTCCTTTGATTTTAAGGATGATGATGTTTCCAACCTAAAGTGTTATACAATACGTGAAGATGAGAAATTCATACTACACGATTTGATTAAGTCAGTTGAATTAGAGCTTAAACCTTTACAAGAAGAAGCTCCAAAAAAGAATACTACAATCATGAGTGGGCTTATAAAAGAGACACCAAAGATTTTATATACCGAATTTATCAAAATGATTTTTAAGGACATTTTTGAAGCAAAGTAAACATGGAAGTTCATCACAGCAAATCATTCCCAAATCATCCCAACTATTCTATTGAATGGGGATATGCTACATGGTCAAAAGATGAGGCAGAGGAAGATAAAGACTGGTCAATCCGTAACAGATATGACAAAGCTGATGGTGGGTTTAATGTAAGAGGTTCAAGCGAAATCCCTTGGGAAGATTTTAAGCGAATGAAACACGAAAGCATAAACGAAAAACAATTTAATAACCGGGAGTTAAAAAGCATTGCATGGAATGCTTTCAAACAACGAATAAAAAACATTTTTAGCCGATGAAGCACATTTCCATAAGATTGCCATGGCACGACAGAGGTTGGGATGGCTGCGTTTGCAGCAACCCCGCAAAGAATTCTTATTGCAAGGGGTTTCATTCGGTAAATGCAGAAAAAATTCGCAGAGACAAAGAAGATAAGAAAGAAGAAAAAATTGCCGGGCTTCCTTTTGATGCTAAGTGGAATTACCATCCACCCTGCACCGAAACTATTAATGTGTTTGGCAATGCTTCAGTAAAACATACCCATGTTCCAAAATCATTTATCAAAAACACTTCTCCCAAAACGGTTGACATACAGCCCAACAGCAGCGGCACATGGCCATTTGAAGACATGTGGGATGAAAGCGGTGAACGCAGAGAAGCCGAAGAACGAAAGGAATATGTAGAAGAGTTTTTTGATGAACTGAAAGAAGCCGGAAGTGCCGGGTTAATTTTTTATTACTGCAACTATGATAATCCGGTTTCAGGCGATGATAAAAAATATCTGTTGGCAGGAATTGCCAGAACAAAGAAGGTGCATCCCTTTACGATGTGGGATGATATTCCCAAAGAACAAAAAGACATGTATGGCGGCTACATCTGGAGCCGTCAGGTAGAGAACGACCCTGAACAGCGAATGCGATTGCCATATCAGGAATATCTGAGAATGGGCAAAGATGTGCGAAGCATTGCTGTTTTTGCCGAAGGCGATTTGTCACGCAGTTTTAAGTATGTAGCACATCATGTAAGTGATGACGATGCCATCAGTTTAATTGACAAAACCATTGCATCGGTTAAAACCGTTATCAAACAAAAGTTTTTCACAGATGTTGAAATGCAGCAATGGGAGAAGCATTTGGAATGGTTGCAAGCCATTCGCAAAGAGTGTTGGATAAGCCGTGGTTTATACCCGGGCTTAGCAGCTGTGCTTCGTTTTTTGGGAATGGAAAAACCGGAAGAATTTATCCGTGTCCGCTTGAAAAATCATCCCATCAATGCAATTAAAGATT
>CAZQSR010000172.1:0-4555 GCA_964596145.1 uncultured Ignavibacteriaceae bacterium | reverse complement strand
AATAAAGTAATCTAAGGTAATCATAAATTTCTGTCACAGTTCCAACTGTTGAGCGAGGATTTCCGGAAGTAGATTTTTGTTCAATAGAAATTGCAGGACTTAAACCTTCTATTAGATCAACATCCGGTTTTTCAAGCATATCAAGAAATTGGCGTGCATAAGCAGAAAGACATTCGATATAACGTCGCTGTCCTTCGGCATAAATTGTATCGAAAGCTAAAGATGATTTACCGGAGCCGCTTAAACCTGTTATAACAGTAAATGTATTTCGCGGAATATCCACATCAATATTTTTAAGGTTGTGCTCTCTTGCGCCCCGTATTTTAATGTTTTCTTGTTCCAATTGTATTAATTCTTTAAAATCAATTAGTTATTTTAGTAATAGATGATTTCACAAACAAGATTGTTTTAATAGCACTATTTAATTTTATAAAATTATGCCTGTCAAAATTAACAAGCAGATACAAGTAATTGAAAAATTTTTTGAATATAAATGTAAAGAAAAAGGCTCACTTTTTATCGCTCAATGTTATCCTGTCACTAATGAAGATGAAGCAAATAATATTCTTGAAAAAATCAGGAAGAAATACTATGATGCAACTCATCATTGCTTTGCCTGGAAATTAATTGATGGTAAATTCAAATATTCAGATGATGGCGAACCAAACGGCAGTGCAGGAATAAGAATCTTGAATGCTATTGAACATTTTTCACTAACTGATTTGCTTGTCGTTGTAATAAGATATTTTGGCGGGACAAAGCTTGGAATTGGACCGCTGGGAAGGATTTACTATGAATCTACATATTATTTACTTTCAAGTGCTGATATCTTAACAAAAAATGCTTATAAGCAGATTTTCATAAAAGGTGATTATCATTTCTCCAATTTAATTTACAAAAGACTCTCGGATTCAAAATCTCTTATTAAGAAAAATCTAACTACTAATATTATTCAACTTGAGGTAAATGTTTTGGTTGATGAGCTTGAAAAACTAAAACTTAATCTCATAAATGATAGTGGAGGAAAAATTTTAGTAGAAGAGACTGATGAAATAATTTATGAATGATACAAATTATTGAATGTTTTATTAATTTAGAATTCATTAACTATTCCGAAATGAATTTTTCCTTCACCAAAAGAGTCGCCTTTTGCTAATGCAAAGCTTACGCCTAGCACACCAAGTGAAGTTTCTATTGTTAAACCAAGTCCATAACCTATCTTGAAAGCAGAATTCTCTTCAATTTTTCTTTTTTCATCAGCTTTGCGTAAATAATAACCTGAATCAAAAAAAAGAAAAGCATATGAACGTGGTGTCAGTAAAACTCTATATTCAAGATTCGACCACGCTACCCTTGAACCCATAAATTGATTTTCCCTGTACCCTCTCAATGAATTTGTTCCACCAAGGAAATAGAGGTCGCTGAATTCAAACATTGGACCTTTTAATTCTTTAGCGTGAATTCCTACAGCTATAATATTTCTAATGAAAAGTTCATAGTAAAAATTTATTTCTACGGCAAGCCGCTGAAGATTAATTTTAGTTTCCATATCTGGTGTAATAAAATCTGTTGGACCATTGATTTTTTTTCTTGAATAAGAGTAAGAATTAATAAATAAAAAACCTGAAGTTGGGGAATATGGATCATCTCGCGAATCAATTTTAATATTTATTCCTGTAGTTAATACTGATGAATTATAAACAGTAAAAATGGAATAGTCATTTAATGTGGGAATAACCTGTTCTGAACCAAGTAGTAATGAAAATGATATTTCATCTGATGCACGGAATTCTATGCTTGCATCTATTTTTCTTTGCACATATATAGTGTCCTGCTTTCGTTGAAAAAATCCAAACTGCAAGTTAAACGGATAATTAAGAAACCAAGGTTCAAGATACTTTAGCTCAAGTTCCTGTGAATTACGATTCACTTTCTGCCATCTAATTGCTGCGGCTCGTCCCGTTCCAAAAAGGTTTCGCATATTAATGTTCACTAATCCTGTAATGTAACCTTTTTCGTTTTTTCCGCTTCCAGGTATATAACCAATTATTCCATCAAAATTATTCGTTTGTTTTTCCTTCACTTCGATAGAAAGAATTCCTTCATTTCTTGAATTAAAATAAAAGACAGGAACGTTTACGGGCTCAAAAAAACGCAACTTGTTTAATTTTGAGGGAATTTTATTTATTTTTTTTTGAGAATAATTTTCTCCAATTGTTAAATCGAGTTCACGAGTAATGACATAGTCTTTGGTAGAGTAATTTCCTTTCACTTCAATCCTGTCAATTTTGCTTGCATTTTTTTTGTCAACTCGAAGAAAAACATTTACAAAATTTTTATTCTTAACGGAATCGTCATAAACTTCAACAGCAGAAATAATTAAACTTGCGAAAGGAAAACCATTTTCTTCATAGAAGTCGAGTATAGAATTTATTACTTGTTCCAACTTGGTTTCAGAATAAATACTACCACGAATAAATTCTAAATTTTTTTCAAAATAAGCTCCATCTGATGAGTCAACACCGTTGATATACACTTCATTTATGTATGACGGATTTCCTTCATCGATTTTAATAACCAGATTGACAGATTGAGAATCATTTTCATAATCCTGGTTTATTTTTATGTGAGAATTAAAGTATCCTTTTCGAATTAAATTAGATTGAATGCGAGTAGTAATAGTATCATTAATTGAAAAAAATATTTGTGAATTTATTGGGACATGAATCCACTCCAAATAATTTTCTTTGGAGAAGTTAATAGCACCTTCAACATTAATTGTTGAAATTACCTGGGTATAAGTTGTTAAATAAAAAAATAGAGAGAGAAATAATATTTTATTTCTGAGGTGTAACATCAAGAAGAATCATTTTTTTACCAATTGGTTCAATCTTAATTTTTTCAGCATAAGATTCAGCATCATTTTTTGTCACCTCACAAACATCAAAAGAAAGAGAATTTGCAACACCAAGGCCGCAAGAAAATTTTAATGTTTCTTCAAACACATTATCATTATACCAGCCATAAACAAGTCCCGCCACAAAAGCATCTCCACTTCCAGTTGAATCTACACTATTAACTCTCGGAATAATTACCTTGTAATGAAAATCAAAGTTAGATACATAAGCAGGTTTATCTGCATTAGTAAGATAGACTTGTTTTATTCCCTTTTTATAAAGTCGATTCATGTACTCAATTTTATTTTGCTCATTTTCAAGATCGATTCCAAGTGAATTCTTTATTTCAACAATATTATTATGAACTATTGTAGGAGCTGCTTCAAGGCATTCTTCAAGATGCTTTCCATAAGTATCAAGCACAGAAACTTTATCATATTTATTTGCTGTTTCAATTCCAAAACGAAAAATATCATCAGCGTTTAAACAGGGAGAGCTTCCGGAGAAAACTACAATCTCACAGTTCTGAATTATTTTTTCTAATTTGTTTTTAAACTCGATTGATTCATTTTCTTCGATGTAACTATTCTCTCCAAAGAAAGTTGTAACCTGTTGTCGTGATTTATCAATTATTACTGATGCAAATCGAGTTTCCGATTTTGTATGTATCGCAGTAAAATCAATTTTCTCTTCTTTCAATAGATTAGCAATTTTCTTCCCGTTGTTACCACCAAGAAACGTAAATGCAAGATTGGAAACACCAAGCTTCAATAATTGCCTGCTTACATTTATTCCTTTTCCTCCAACTGCAAATTTTTGTTTTACATTCCTATGATTTGTACCTGGAATTATTTCTGGATATGCTAACCTTGTTTCAAGTAAAGGATTTATAGTTACAGTTAGTATCATTTATCTACGGTACCTATAAATGTCGCCATAATAAGGAGAGACCAATCTGTAATCACCAAACCCAGTATAATCAACAAAAACAAATTGTTTATTAATGTCAAAGTATTCCCATATTTCGTAGGGTTTACTATCATATTCGAATGGATGGCGTTCAACATTATTAGGAGGACCAAGAATTATATAAACCATGCCCATATCGGTTCTCCAGCCTTCCTGCCGGGTGGAAAAGTATTTATTAGCATAATCAACTCGCCGGTAGTATTCGTTAAAAACCTCATTGTCTTCCAAAGTTGAGGCTGGTCTTTTCTTTTTCCAGAATTCAATGAATCTCTGAAATTTTTCATCACTTGTTGATGCTGAATTAATTTTATCCATTTCCTCTTCAGAAGCAATATATGTCATTTGTGCAATTGCTTTATCGAGATCCTGAATTGAATTTGGAATTCCAACTATTCTACTAAAAAAATTTTTAGTAATAGATAATGTTTTATTTTTAATTAATGAGGAAACTTGTATGCTTAAGTTGTAATCTCCAAGTCCAAGTGAAATACTATCGAGCAAATAAAATATTTGATTCTTCCCTGTAGTAATCTGCCTGTCTCCTGTTGAGGAATAAACTTCTTCATTATTTTTATTGGTAACTGAAGCCTTAATATTAACCATCATTGCTGTATCAGTAATTACTTCAAAAAAAAGCGGGATAGCTTTTGAAGGAGACGAAATGTTTCTTGAGATGTTCGGATAAATTT
>CAZQSR010000171.1:0-4606 GCA_964596145.1 uncultured Ignavibacteriaceae bacterium | reverse complement strand
TAGAAATTATTACCTTTCTCTAAAATAATTTTGGAGGGTTTTATCTGGGGAATGTTGCCTAACGTGTGGCCGCTAAACACAGCAAACGACAATCGTTTGATCAGAACCGTAACTACTTGTTTTGTTGTGTTTTAGCGGCATGTTAGCAACAGGGCGGCATTTGTTCCTGTGCTAAAAGTACAAAAGTATGTGCTTTTGGAAAAGGATAATGAATAAGAAAGGAAAAGTTTGCAAAACACGCAAATGCTTCGGTAGATTTTGGTTATCAGAGAGCATTTGCGACCTGCCAATGGACTTGCATATGCTTAGAAATCAGTTCCTATTTGATCAGTTTTTTTTATTTTGAATGGCAATCATACCAGCTAATGCACCAACCGCAGTAGAACCAATTGCAATTATACCTGACGGTATTTCCTTGCAATTACCGCAGCAACAAAATACAATCAGAGAAGAGAATACAACTGAAAGAATTATTGTACCAAGGGCAATAACCACAATCCTATATATCCATTTATCCGTCACTAATGGATGTGTAAACTCGTTATCACTGATTCCTTTAGCATCCGCAAACAATTTTATTCCTTTTGTAGGGTCTTCCTTTATCTGAGAAAGTGCATTTTCATCCTTTTCTAAATCTTGAAGAAATTCCGAAAAATTTTTAATTTTTTTCATTACTGATTAGTTTTTGTTAATGAATAGATTATCAAAATATACAATAAAAATTCTATTCCGATTGTGATGATAATAGGAGCCTGGGTTTTGGCAAATATCGACAGTAGAATATTTGAGATTAAACCCAATATGAAAAATACAATAGCAACTGTTCTAATCAGAAATGTTGTCCGCTCAGAACTTACAGAAATGCCGAGGCTCCCAAATGTAAAAAAGGTAATGGTAAACATAGCTAATAAGGCAGCGATGTGTTTGGAAGACAGCAATAAATCCTGAGGCCAGAATGCATAAAACCCATAAGCGAACAACATACTTATGAAAAATGCTATTAATACGACTACAAATCGAAATTTAATTTTCATAGGTTGGAAGATGATGATTCGACAATGGTGATTTTATTTCCGCAGTTTTTACAAAATTTAGCAGTACTTGGATTTTCTGTATTACATTGTGAGCAAATAAAGTTTTCGAGCGCAGCACCACAGTCAATGCAATACTTCGAAGTTACCTCGTTTGAAGCATTGCACTTTAGGCATATCTTTACTTGTGTGGATTCAATAAGTAATTTATCACCACATTTTGCACAAAATCTTGCTTCAACGGAATTAGAATTTCCACATTTTCTGCATATCCTTGAGAGGAATTTTGCATGAAAATCCTGAAAACTACCAGGAACTTTAACGGTATCATTTGTCATGTTCATCGATTTAACCATCTGTTGTGCAATGGCTATACCCATCCCAAATTCAACCATCCGATTTATGGGATCAAAAAGATTATCATTATCCATAGAATTCTTTATTAAACTGTCAATAATCAGACTGCTTGTTTGCCACAATTTGGACAGAATTTGGCTCCTGAAACTATTTTTGTACCGCAATCGGCACAGAACTTATCATGAGTCACTGGAGTTCCGCAACTAGCGCAAAATTTTGCACCAGGTGCTAAAGGTGATTTACAATTTTGGCATGAAAGATACTGATCCTGTTGGGTTGGCTGTGCAGGGATTAAAGATGTGCCGCAAGTGCTACAGAACTTTGTATTAGGTGGGTTCACGGTATTACACTTTGGACAAACAATAGATCCTTGTTGTGATTGCTGAGGAGGTTGTCCCATATTCAAATTACTCATTTGCTGGTTCATCATTCCTGCAACTTGGGTGCCAACTGCCCCTCCAATAGCCATCCCTGCCATCATGGAACCTGGATTCATTCCTCCACCTCCTTCTATGCCACCACCTTGACCAATCTCACCAATATGACTTGCCATCTCTTTCCCAATATCTCCGGCAATATTAATTTGATGCGTTTTAAGATATGCAGTTTCTGTTGCTAATTGTTGAGCACGCTGCATTTCCTCTCTTTGAATTCGAGCTGTCTCCTCGATGTTTTCCTGATTAATTGCCTGGGTGGCATATATGTTCTTAATATTTACATCTGCCTGAGCTTTAACTGTGCTTGAAGTAATATCTTTAGTAATTGCTCGGAGATCACGATACCCTTCACTCTCTTTGTCAACCTCAATAGATTCAATGTCAAGACGTTTTAGATTGACACCAAAATCAGTTATTAATTCGACAATTTTACTTTTTGCAAGTTCATTAATTGTTTCAATATGCCTTTCAATTTGAACAATTGGAATTCCATGTTTTATAGGGGCGTCTATTAAAACACTTTTAAGTTTTCCTATAAATCCTGATTTGATCTGGCTTTTAAAATCTTCAATATCAAAACCGATCATTCTGTTGAGCTTAATGAAATTCTTATAATCTGTAATATTAAATGTAAGAGAGCCTCTAGCTGTCGTCGGAACACCAAAATCAGGATAACGGGGATCGAAATTATCAAACATTGGCAAACCCCATTTAATTTGAATATTTCCCGAAAGGTTGATAAAATAAACTTCCGCTTGAAATGGAGAAGCACCTCCAAATGCCAAACCTACAATACTTGCTAGAATTGGAAAATTTGCAGTTTTAATCGTTTGATCAAAAGGGCCCTCAATGAAATCCTGCATCGGACCATCTTTTTGTTTGTAAATAAATACTGCAACCTCCCCATCTTTGACCCTAAGACTGCTACCATAACGAATAGCATTTTCCTTTTTACTTGGAGTTCCATCAGGTGACCATTTCCATATCAAATATTGTTGTTCGTCACATCTGATGGCATCCATCATGCCACCTTCGGTCTTACTACTAAAGAGTCCCATAATATTATCTCATTTTAATTTTCAACTCATTTGCATAGTATCTAATTTCCTCTAATGTTGCATTGTCGTTTTTAAATGAAAAGCTAGCTTTCATTATTATTTGCTCACATTTTTGCTGAAATGCCTTACCAACAACCTTTTCTGACTGAGTTGCACTCGAAAACATACCAGTGTTTACCCTAGACCTAGGTACAGCCATTGCAAGAAATTCCAGAATATCTTCCTTGGTGTTTGGGATCGGAAAAGAAGCTACCAATTCTGCCTTTTTCTGAGCAACGTCATCCACTACACCAGCAAACAATTTTGATGTAAAACTATCTTTACGGTTATTTTCCAGATTTTCTAATTTCTCAAAAAAAACTTTTACACTGTTAGCAACAGAAGCATTGCGAAATTCATGTCCGCAAAATTCACATTTTGTGGAAAACGAAGGAATATCAGCCTTACATTGAGGACATTTAATAATGTTACCTGCTGATTCTTGCGATTGAATTGGCTTAACTTGCTTCTTCAGGAGAGAAAGTTTTCCTTCTAGTATCATTTCAACCTCATCTAAATCCTCACCTAAAGTTTCAGCTTTACGAAGAATGATTGAACGCTCCTTTTCTGTAATATCACCATCGGCAAGTGCCATGTTTATTAAATTTTCAACATCTGGATGCATAGTATTTAATGTTTTAACTGTGAATAAAGAATTTAATTCCAAATTTAAATTTTATCAATTACGAAGCAATATTTAAAAGCCAACGCCATATAATTAATAGCAGTACTAAAAGAATAACGTCAAGAATAGAAACAAGTCTTAAATTTTTGGCACTCAACCGAGGTTGATTTAAGGCAGGCCCAGTACCTAATTTAACATGTTCGTTTGCAACATAAATACAGCCTGCAACTAATATCATCATTAAGATTGCTACAAAGATGGAGTTTACTGAAAAGAAAATAATATATGCTAAAACATTTACAATCCAACCCACTAATAATGGAATTGGCATCCCTTTGGAAGTGTCAAGGTTAATATTCAATGCTCCTAATGAACCAGATCCCTTATTAATAAGTTTGACACCGCATTTGACACAGACCATCTGGTTTGATTTTGTCTCAGCACCACATTCTTGACAGAATTTCTTTTCAACAAGGGGAGGAACACCACATTTAGGACAAGCGATCGCCTTTGCATTCACTTCTGATCCACAATTTCTGCAATACATAATTTCAGGATTTAGGTTCGACTTAGATTAAATATTTGAATAATTTCCAAAAAAAAAGCGTGAGACAGTTGCCATCACACGCTATTGAGGTCCGACCAAGGACCCGTAAACCATGTTAAGCAACGCTCACGCTTACCGTGAGCGTTTATGCTTAAACTTCCTGGTTTACTTTGAATTTTGGTCGGTTTCAATAGCAGGTCATTTCGGCTAAACGCTGTATCTAAATGTTGTTTCTACATGATTATCAGAGATTTGTTTAACATACTAGCAATATTAGAAAAAATAATGTTTCAAATTACATGAATCAAGAAAAAAATGCTCTTTTGGCTACCATTCGTTAGCCTTTTAAGTTGCGGCAACAAAATGGGCTTTTTTCTTGATGCGTTTTTCTGTTCCCTTATGGCAAATTTTTATTATTTCTTATTCAACTGTGCTCCTTGTTTCTATTCGCCTTGTTGCTAACGTGTGGCCGGTAGCCGAAAGGCAGGATTGGACTGGTAACACGTTGTCTC
>CAZQSR010000170.1:0-4608 GCA_964596145.1 uncultured Ignavibacteriaceae bacterium | reverse complement strand
AAAAAGTGCTTTCTCTCATATTGATTGATAATACTATCTTGATTGGTACAGAGAAAAAATTAATTTCTTTTACAATTGATTCCAGTAAAAATATTAAACTTAAGCAAAGTGAATCATTAAAGAGAATATTTTTGTTTGCTATTAATGATAAAAAATTATTTACTGCAAACGTTAATGGTGAAGTTTTTAAAATAAATCCTGTAGACTTGCAAATTGAACAGAAATTTAATGTTGGATTTACACCACAAAGCCTTAGTTTTTTTAATGATAGGCTTTATGTGAGCAAAATTAAATTTAGTCGCTTTGGAAGTATTTTTGATCAATATAATCTTACAAATCTTCAAAGATTTGGACTGTGGATTGCGGGGTGGAAGATATTTTTAGATCATCCGTTTTTTGGAGTTGGGGATATCGACCTTGCAGAATTATTTGTAAAATACAAACGTCCATTTGATAAAGAAATTCAAGGACATCTTCATAATAATTATTTTCATTTTCTTGCAACTCTTGGTGCATTTGGATTTATTGCAGTGATGATACTTTTAGGAAAGGTTTTTTTGATTGATTTAAAAATTTATAAAATGTTAAAAGACATTCCTTTTGCTTCTTCATATTCGCTGGGAGTAATCGGCGGGTTTGTTGCGTTTTTATTCGCGGGGTTAACAGAATGGAATTTTGGGGACCACGAAATCATTACAATTATCTGGTTTACGCTTGGTCTTAATATCGCTTTGTTAAAAATATTTAATGTGCAAACTAATTGATGCTAAATTCAATTTTATCTGGACGCAATTTATCATATACTCTTCTTAGAGAATTATAGGCATAACGACTTCCCCTGTAAGCTGATCTTCTGTAAAGTTCAATTGCTTTAGGTACGTTTTTCTCAACTCCAATTCCCATCTCATAACAATATGCTAAAGTTGTTTGTGCAAGGATAGAATTTTTTTCTACAAAAAATTTAAGACGATTGATATCAATGTTATTGGTTCCTTCCGAAATTTTACTCATCATTAATCTTATTTCAGCCTCAACATTTCCAAATTGCATAGCTTTTTCCCAGAGTTTGATCGCCCTGTGTTTGTCAGTTTGAAGAATATTTCCGAAAAAGTAACAAAGTCCAAGTTCCGTTATTGCAACAGTATAGTTGTTGTTTGTTGATTCAAGCAGAAATTTTACTACATCGTTATTAGTTATTTGATAATCAAAACCAATGATGTATAATCCACTCCAAACAAATTTTGCAGAAAGATTTCCTTTGTTAATTGCTTCTCGTAACAACGAAAAATAATTCCTGGTTTTAATTAAATCCCATAATAATCTTGGTGCGCGTGGAGATTCTAATCTTATTGCTCTAAGATAATACTCGCTTGCGACAATAACATCTTTTTTTACGCCGATACCTTGTTCGTACATTTTGCCAAGCAATACAAGTGATTCCGGATTTCCAAATTCAGCCTGTTCTTTAATTTTATCGATTGCGGGAAGAAATGCAAACAGATCTTTTCTCTTTATTTCACTTGAAGAATTATTCTTTACTTCAACCAGAGATTCTCTATTCATATCTTCAATAATTACCGAATCAGAAACTGTAGTAATAGTGTCAGTTGTAAAATCAATAAATAGCAGAGCACTATTAATTTTTTCTGTTTCTGCTTTTGCAGTAAACCCGTTTAATGCAGAAATAGAATCGCTTGTAGTTATTCCTCTTTTTTCAAGTTCCGCAATAGTTTCTTTTGCTGGTTCAAAACCTGATTGTAATGACTTTTTTATCCAGTAATAAGCAGCATTTAAATTTCTTTGAATCACCAAATTTTCTGTAAAGATTAATCCAACGTTATACTGTGCCTGTTCCATTCCTTGTTTTGCAGCTCTTAAAAAATAAGTGAATGCTTCAAATGGATTCCATTCGGTTCCCCATCCGTTAAAATAAAAGATACCAAGATTATATTCGGCAAGAACAAATTTTTGGTCAGCTGCTTTTTTAATCCATTGAAAACTAAGTGAAGTATCGGGCTCAAATCCCTCGCCGGTTAAATATCTTAGTCCGATTTCGTGTTGTGCGTAAGCATCACCAGCATTTGCATTTTTAATTAACATAAAATTATCATAAAGCTGGTATGCAGGATCGTAATATTTAAAGATTAAAATTGGCGGAGCAAAACGGTTTTGTTTTTTAAAAGCAAGACTTTTAGTAGTATCCTGTGCTTCTGCTAATGATACAAGAAAAACGAAAACGATTGCGAAATAAAAAAATCTTCTCTGTGAAAAATGTATCAATTAATGTAAGTTATGTTTATTAATAATGTTATATGTTACAAAAATAAATAGTCTTTTATTATCTGTTGAACCAAAATATTTCTCTTAACATTGTTCTGATTAAATTTTAGAACTAATTTTTTAGACCGAATAACTCAATAATTCCATCGTTTGTCAGATTACATATAATGTATTGTCATCCAGAAAGTTTTATCAATAGACGAAGTATACTCCACTCTATGCCTTTTATGTGCGGGAATTGTGATATAATCTCCCGGAGATAATTCTATGGTTTCATCTTCAAATTGTATCTTTGCTTCTCCGGAAAGCAGTAATACAAATTCATTTGTCTCCTGGTCATACCAGAAATCTTTTCCAGAAGAATGTCCATTAGAAATTATTCTTTCAACTTTAAATGAATCATTTCGATGAATTTCCTCAATATACTCTTTCTCCAACGAGACTTTATCTAATTCAAAAAAATTTTTCTTTAACATAATGTTTAATAAATTTTTGGTGGTAAGTTGATTTTATTTCCTTTTATACTTTCCTATTAATTCGCCTTTTGCAATTATATGTTCTTTTATTGCATCAAGTAATTCATACTTGGTTAAACCGGGTTCAAGATTTAACATTTTATCTAATGCATAAATTTTGAAAAAATATCTGTGAGTGCCTGAAGGAGGACAGGGTCCTCCATAGCCTATTTTTCCCCAGCTGTTCTTTCCATGAGTTATTCCACTGGGAAATTTTTCTAAAGAAGATAAATTTTCTTTAAGCTCAAGAACTAGAGGAATGTTGTATACAACCCAGTGAACCCAATCTCCATTGGGTGCATCGGGATCATCACAAATAATTGCAAAACTTTGGGTTCTATATGGATAAAAAGTCCATTTAAGATTTGGAGAAATATTTTCGCCGTCACAGGTGAATTTAACAGGAATTAATTTATTATTACGAAAATCAGGACTGCTTATTTTAATTGGGGTTTTGCTAACCTGTCCAACAACAAGAGACGTATTTAAAACTATTACTAAGAAGACAGAAATTATTTTTTTCATGATTGGAAAAGGATTTATGATTTACGAGCCAAACATATTTAAAAATTTTTTCATTAACAAGAAAAGAAAAATTATTAAGTTTGAAATAAAAATAATGAAGAAAAAAGGGAATCCCTTTGCTTAATTAAAACATCCAAAAAATAAAAAGGAGAAATTATGGCAACAAAAACGGCTTTTATAAAACAATTGAAAGGAATTACGTTCGTTGGGAAATCTGATTCAAATCATTGGATTACAATGGATGGTCCGGAAGATTTTGGAGGAAGCAATTCAGGAGTTCGTCCAAAAGAATTATTGTTAATAGGTCTTGGTGGTTGTACCGGTAGTGATGTGATTTCTATTTTATCTAAAAAGAAAATTAAAGTTGATGGTTTTGAAATGAATATTACTTCAGAAGTTTCTGATGAACATCCGCAGGTATTTACTAAGATAAATATTGAGTTTCTATTCTTCGGAAAAAATATTCCCTCAGATGCAGTTGAAAGAGCAATAGAACTATCGCAAACAAAATATTGTTCTGTTACAAAGATGCTTGAAAAAGCAGCTGAAATAACGCATAGCTATAAAATTATTGAAAACTGATTTCACAAAAAGATTTTTTAAATATGAAAAGAACAATTTGGTTTTGGATTTTTGCTGTTGTTATAACCATTGCATCTGCTGTTTATCAGCGAATAACAGGTCCAACTTATCCTGTATCCGGCAAAAAAGTAATTTATGAAAAAGAAATATCTTTTAAGTTAGATCGCGCCCATCCAGGAAATTCAAATCATCAGGTTAAAATTCAGACAAATGATCCTTCTTTTAGTGGAGTAATATTCTGGAAAAGATATAAAACGAATGATAACTGGACTAAAGTCGAAATGCACTACTCAAATGGATATTTAGTTGGTGAATTACCCTGGCAACCACCAGCAGGTAAATTAATTTATAATGTGAACTTGAAAAAAGAAAATTTAACAGTAAGATTAAATGAAAATCCCGTTGTCATTAGATTTCGTGGTGATGTTCCTATGTTGATTTTAATATTGCACATCATTTTTATTTTTTCGGCTATGCTTCTATCAACAAGAACAGGATTTGAAGTTTTTAGTTTACAGCCAAAATTAAAAAAATATACATTATGGACAGTGGTAATCATGTTTATTGGTGGTTTGGTTTTGGGGCCGATAGTGCAGAACTATTCGTTCGGTGCATGCTGGACAGGATTTCCTTTCGGTTATGATTTAACAGACAATAAAACTCTTATTGCTTTTATTGGCTGGCTGGTTGCTTTAATTGCTGTCTA
>CAZQSR010000169.1:0-4615 GCA_964596145.1 uncultured Ignavibacteriaceae bacterium | reverse complement strand
GAATTCTTGCAGTAGTTGTTTTACCAACTCCCCTCGGACCAGTAAGCAAATAAGCGTGTGCAACTCTGCCGCTTAGAATTGCATTCTTTAATGTTGCTGTAATATGCTCCTGTCCTACAACTTCACTAAATTTTTGCGGTCGATATTTCCTGGCTGTTACTATAAAACTCATAATTAATCTGTATTATTTAAAAATTTCTTTAACAAGATAATCTCTTATATCTTCTAAATATTTTTTATCAATATCATTAAAAGCATTAAAAGATTCACTATCCAGATCAAGAACTCCAAAAAATTTTTGTTTATTATAAAGTGGAATCACTATTTCTGATTTTGATGCTGAATCACATACAATATGTCCTTCAAATTGATTGACATCAGGGACAATTATTGTCTCTAATTTTTTTGCAGCAGTTCCGCACACTCCTTTACCAATCTCAATTTTTGTGCATGCGGGTTTGCCCTGAAAAGGACCGAGATATAAATGTTGTCCATCAAAAAGATAAAATCCCGCCCAGCTAATTTTAGAAAAAACTTGCTTTATTGATGCAGTAAAATTAGCTAAACTTGAAATTAAATTATCTTCCCTTGAAAGAAGCAACTTAACCTGCGGTATAAACAAATTGTACTTTTGTTCATCTTCAAGATTAACAGGAATTACAATTGAATTTGACATCAATTCTTTTTTCTCTTACTCGGTTTAATTTCTGGTTTTGCAATTGATATTTTCTCATCAAAGACATAAGAAATTGCATCATCAACTTTTTCAATCGGAATTATCTTGATTCCTTCTTTAACTTTCTCATGAATTTCATTTAAGTCAACTTCATTTTCTTTTGGTATCAGTACTGTTTTAATTCCGTGTCTTTTTGCTGCAAGCAATTTTTCAGTTAAACCACCAATAGGAAGAATATTTCCTCTTAAAGTTATCTCACCAGTCATTGAAACATCACCACGGGTTGGTTTACCACTTATTGCAGATAACATTGCCATGGTCATTGTAATACCTGCAGAAGGACCGTCTTTTGGAATAGCCCCTTCGGGGAGGTGAATATGAATTTCTTTCCCTTTGAAAAAATTTTCATCAAGTTTAAAACGTTTTGCATTTGAACGAAGATAACTCAATGCAGCTTGGGCTGATTCTTTCATAATGTTTCCCATTTGTCCTGTCAGTGTTAATTTTTCCTGTCCTGACATAACTGAAACATCAACAGTAATTATTTCTCCTCCAACGCTTGTCCAGGCAAGTCCTGTAACACTTCCAACTTTCTTTTCAATTGTTGTTTTTTGTTTTTTAAACTTTGGCACACCGAGAAATTTTTCAAGTGCTTCTGGTTTAACATTAAATCTCTTAACTTTTTGTCCTGGTTTACCATTACCCGATTCTTTCAGGACTATTTCTTTCGCAATTTTTCTGCAAACAGAAGATAATTCTCTTTCAAGATTTCTGACACCAGCTTCACGGGTATATTCATTAATTATTTTCCTGATTGTTTCATCATCAAATAAAACGTTTCTATCAACAAGCCCGTGAGCTTTGATTTGCTTAGGAAGAATATGTCGTTTTGCTATTTCAAACTTATCGTGCTCAAGATAACCATTTAATTCAATTATCTCCATTCTATCCTGCAATGGCAAAGGTATTGAATACCTGTTATTTGCAGTTGTAATAAACATAACACGAGATAAATCGTAATCAACTTCAAGGTAATGATCCTGAAATGTATGATTTTGTTCAGGATCTAAAACTTCAAGCATAGCAGAAGAAGGATCACCACGAAAATCTGCATTTAGTTTATCAATTTCATCAAGAAGCATAACAGGATTTATTGTCCCAACTCTTTTCATTGCCTGTATAATTTTTCCTGGCATAGAACCAATATAAGTTCTTCTATGACCACGAATTTCTGCTTCGTCTCTTACTCCACCAAGGCTAATTCTTACGAATTCTCTTCCAAGTGCACGTGCAATTGATTTACCGAGAGAAGTTTTACCAACTCCGGGAGGTCCAACAAAACATAAAATTTGTCCTCGCATTTCTTCAACAAGATTAAGAACGGCAATATGTTCTACAATTCTCTCTTTGGGTTTATCAAGTCCATAATGATCTTCATCCAGTATTTTTCGAACATGTTTTACATCGAGATTATCTTTGCTTGTTTTAGACCATGGAACATCAATTAACCAATCAAGATAATTCCGGATAACGGTAAATTCTGGTGAAAGTGGTGGAATTTTTTTCAGCTTATTAAACTCTTCAATTGCTTTTTCAAAAGCCATTTTAGGCATTTTTGCTTTTTTAATTTTATCTCGAAGCTTCACGAACTCCGGAGAGCCATCTTCTTCTTCACCAAGTTCATCTTGAAGAATTTTTATTTGTTCCTGAATAATAAATTTTCTCTGAGATTTTGCAACATTCTCCTGAACTTTATTATCAATTTCTTTTTCAATTTTCAGGATATCGATTTCCTGATTAAGGAGTTTTATTACTTCATAGTACTGTTGTTTCAGCGTCTCTTGTTGAAGAACTTTTTGTTTTACTTCAATTTTTTGATTGATATTTGCAGCAGCATAAAATAATTTTCTATCTGGTTCTTCAATCGTTTCAAAAGCAGCAACAGCTTCCTGTGGAATATTCCTATTTATTTTTACATAGTCTTTAAATAGTTGAGTCATCTGCCTGTTTAATGCACTCATTTCATGGTCATTTTCAACTCTTGGCAATACTACTTCTATTCTTCCTTCAAAAAAATCAGTATTATCAAGGAACTCAACAATTTTTCCCTGTATCAAACCATCGACAAGAATTTTCATCAATCCATTGGGCAACTTTAATATTTGAACAATTTTAGCAATTGTTCCTTCTCTATAAATATCTTCTATTGTAGGATCATCAATATTTGATTTTTTTTGAGAAGCAAGAAAAATATACTTACCGTGATCAACTGCATAATTTGCTGCCCTAACAGATTGTTCCCTTCCAACAAGCACCGGAAAAATCATATATGGGAATATTACAATATCTCTTAATGGTAAAATTGGTAAGTTCTGGGGGACATCATCTACAACATTTAACCCGTTTTTTACATCAAATTTTATTTCTCCAAGATTTTCCAAATCAATTCCTTAATACTAAATTATTCGCAGCCGAAATATATTAAAAAGCTAATGTGCTGACAAGGAACGAATTGATGACAATCGTCATACATTTAACATCGTAAAATAAAATGTTCATAATTATATTTACAGTAAAAATTTCAAGAATATGATTAACGATTTAATTCAAATAACAAAAGAAGCTGGTGAAATAGTTAAAGAAGGATTTGGGAAAAATTTTTCTATAGAAATTAAAACAAATGAATCGAACTTAGTAACTGAAATTGATAAAAAATCCGAACAACATATAATTGATTTCATAAAGAAAAAATTTCCATCTCATAATATTTTAACAGAAGAAAGCGGAGAGTTTAAATCGAGCTCTGAATATTGCTGGGTTATTGATCCGCTGGATGGAACTACAAATTATGCTCATGGATTACCAATTTTCTCTGTTTCTATCGGAATTCAGAAGAACAATAAAACTATTGCCGGTGCAGTTCTGGATGTAATGATGAATCAATTATATATTGCTGAATTTGGAAGTGGTTCATATTGCGGTAAAGACAGATTATCCGTTTCAAAAAACGATTCATTAAGAAAAGCTTTCCTTGTAACAGGATTCCCCTACAATATCAATGAAAATCCCGATAAAGCATTTGAAATTTTTGTTAGCATGATAAAGAATTCCCGTGCGGTAAGAAGACTCGGTTCTGCTGCAATTGATTTTTGTTACGTTGCGAAAGGTGTCTTCGATGGCTTCTGGGAAGTGTTTTTAAATCCCTGGGACATTGCGGCTGGAAAACTAATAGTTGAAGAAGCTGGTGGAATAGTTACAGATTTTGATGGAAATCAAATTGATATTTTTTCTAAAAGAATTTTATGCTCAAATAAATTTCTTCACGCTGATTTACAGCAAATAATTAAAAATGAATTAATTAAATCTTAATCCAATTCATAAAATTCAACAAAATCGAAGTAGGTTGAATCAGTTATTGCTTGAGTCTGCCCACCACTTAGACCTACTAACAAACTATCTCCTTCACTAACTTCTAATTTTAATGGAATTTCATATTTAGTCCAAATAGAATTCCTTATATATTGGCGAATATTATATACAATTCTACCTTTCGAATAAAATTCTACAAATGAATATCCTAAAAAGTACTTGGAATTTTTAGCAAAAACAGAAAATGTGTAATTATGTTTTCCTTTTGATAAATCTAACTTTTGATAAATCCTATTATCATACATCCAAATTGGAAAAAGTACTATAGCATAATTTCCGCCTGCTTGTGAAGTATGATTTGAAAATAGGATCGCTGCAGAATCATAATTAGTCCAGTTCCATCCATCAAGCGAAGGTTGTCCTCGCAGTTCAAAAGATGGATTAACAATAAGATTTTTTTTAGCAACGTTTTGTTTTATTGAAACCAAAGAATCCGAATCACTGCAACTATAAAGAAACCATGTTATAAAAAACGACAATGTTATAATTATTAATCTCGAATTCATATTT
>CAZQSR010000168.1:0-4618 GCA_964596145.1 uncultured Ignavibacteriaceae bacterium | reverse complement strand
ATTAAACTATATAAAGGAGTTGGGTAAAAATCGTGTTCTAATCGTTGTTCCATTTTATCCACATTTACTTGAACCACAATCACGGCAGATTAAACACCCTTCTTGATATACAACATGATTACTTCCACAGTTCTCACATTTTACACCTTCAGCTTTAGTTCCATCCTTAATAAATGATTTCAATGAACGTATTACTCCAGATTTCCAGTTATTTAATCCTGCTTTTGTAAAGTTTAATCCATCTACAATTTTGACTACTTGTTCTACTGGAATTCTACTCCTGAGAAGACCAGATACCAACCGTCCATAATTCCAATATTCCTTATCAAATATTCGAGATAGACCTCCAAGAGTATTTGTATACCCATAAGAATCCACATACCTAAAATCATATCTAGAGTGTTCATTTTCCTGCTTTACTTTAATAATAACTCCTTCTGTAACACTTGATGGAATAGGAAATACGTCCAAATCCTTAGGACCTGTAAATATCTCATATGGCATTCCATCAATAACTCCAATGAATGCTACCCATTCCTTCTTTTCATTTTTAAAATGGACAACTTGACAATTTAATTCAGATGGTCTTTCTAAAGTAGTATTCTGTTCATTAGTTTCTTTTACAAGAATTCCTGAACGTGAACCATCTCTGTATACCGTAACTCCTTTTAGATTCTCTTTATGAGCTAATTTATATAGTCTATCAACAACTTCTTTATCAACATCATTAGCTAAATTAATTGTAGAACTGATTGAATGAGTGACATACTTTTGAAGTATACTTTGAGTTCTAATCCTAACTTCTGGAATTATATTTTCTGCTTCTTGATTATACCAAGGAGAGAATTTAATTATCCAATCGAGATCTTCCTTAGTCCAATCACTTAATGGTTCATTTTTTGGTTCGAGGATAGATTTTTTATATTCATCCCACCAAATATTTAATTTAGGATGAATTACATTGAAATTCCTAAATCCGACTCCATTTTGATCAATAAAATCAGGAGTTTCTCCAGAATTACATTTTTTTCTTCTTGTATAGTAAAGAGAATATACAGGTTCGCATCCTGAAGATGTTCCTGCTAAAATACTGATACTTCCTGTAGGAGCAATAGTAGAAAAACTGATATTACGACGTCCGTATTGTCGCATCTTACTTACAAGATCTGGAAATATATTTAATAAATGATTATAAAATTTATTTTTACCCATTAAATCTTGACCATAATCAACAATTTTATATTCTAAATCTCGATTATAATCAGGAAATGGACCTTCTAAGATAGCCAAATCAATACTTGCTTCAAGCTCTGCTCGTTGTTTCATTTGCATAACATATTCTGTAGTCGCTTCTTCTCCATAAGGAAGTCCTAGTGCAGCATACATATCACCCGCACCTAACAAACCAACTCCTGTACGTCTTCCAGAAGCTCCAATTTCTCGAACTTTTTTCCAAAGTTCTTGTTCATCTCCCGAAGTGATTGAAATAATTCGATCAATATGATCAAGTTCTAAATCAACTAAAATATCACCGATAATTTGTGCTTCATAAAAAATTTCATAAGCTCTATCTGGATTAATACAAGCCTCATCAGTAAATGGATTATCTACAATGTTATACATATTAACTGCAATAAGTCTACATGAATCATAAGGACTGAGTGGAATTTCACCACAAGGATTTGTACTTACTGCACGATATTTTTCATATACACTTGCAGGATCATTGTCAAGTATATGATCCCAAAATAAGATACCAGGTTCTGCAGAATTCCAAGCACATTGAATTATAGAATCCCACAATTCTTTTGCTTTGATTTTTTTATAGTAAACTTTTACTCCTTCAATTGAGGTAGTTTCAAAAATTTTATTATATTCACAATCTATATGATAATTAAATTTACCAGTTTGATTGATTGGCCAATTTAGGATATAATCTTCATCATTTTCAACAGCCTGCATAAAATCATTACTAATTTTTACAGATATATTAGCACCTGTAATTTTAGTTAAATCTTGCTTTGAAACAACAAATTGAGGAGAATCTGGATGTCTAATGTCAATAGATATCATTAATGCACCCCTACGTCCTTCCTGACCTATTGTATTTGTAGTTTGGCTGAACAATTCCATAAATGGCACAACTCCTGATGTTGTTTGTGCAGCATTCCTAACTGGAGCACCCGCAGGTCGAAGATTTGAAACATCACTACCTACACCACCTCTTCTTTTGTAGATTTGAGCCATAGTTTTTGATGTATTAAATATATCTTCAATTGAATCATCTGTATCTATCACATAACAATTAGATAGTGAAACAGGTTTATTTGTTCCAACTCCTGATAATACAGAACCTCCTGGAATTATAGTAAGACTTGAAAACAAGTAGTGAAATTTCTCTTTTAATTCTTTTCGAAGACGTTCTTGACCATATCTTGATAATTTTTTAATTTTATCTTCCGAATATTCTAATTTTACTTTAGAATAAAAATTATCAGTTAACCTATCAAAAAATTGTTCAAGTGTTTCACCTTCAAATTGATATTTACTAGCCCAAACATCTTGTGCTAAATCATCGTTAAAATAATTCATCAAGTTTTTTTATTATTTCGGTTTTCCAATCTGGAGCATTCTCACTCCAAATTACATCTATTTCTTCTAAATTTTCATTTTCAAAAACAACAAGAGGTACTAATTTAGTACCTTGTCTTGTCATAATTGGCAATGCTTTCTTCCTTTCTTTATAATTACTAATATTATATGTTTCTAAATAAAATTTTTTATCTATTGATTTTACAATATCAATAATAAATTTAGAATCATTATCATATATAATTTTTAAAATTTTCATTACACAACTTTTAACATTTTACCAACAAGCATTGTTTTTTCAAACTTACTCATTAAATCTTTTGTATCATTTGTTAAAATTTGAGTAAAACTACTATATACATCAAAAACTGTTGGATCAATTCCTTCTGGTATATAATATTCTCCTTCTTTATTTATAAATAATTCTTTATATGCATCAATGGGAGTACTTACTGCTAACTTAACTTTACCAAATCCATAATCTTCAGTGGTCCTTAATGCATGATCTACCCACTCTCCTAGATATTTTGTACGCTCTTCTCTGTCAATATGAGTAGATTTCATAGTTTTTAATCTAAAATCTATATCAGAAGTATACTCCATAATTTGTTTAATTGAAGTATATCTTAAAGGCTCTCCTGGTATTAATTCTTGTACTTCAATCCATTCAGGATTAAATACTGTTAAATTAGTACAAGCTCTATTTAAATGTCCTCTATAGATTTTAGCTATTGGTTTTTTAACATCTAATCCATAAAGAAATCCTATAACTTCATCATGATTATCTATACAATATTTCTCAGGTAAAATTGCTTGAACAAGAACTCTATTATAAGTTATATCTTGACTATCCTTTGAAAAAGTCATTTGATCTGGCAATTTTACTTGAACAGTAAATTTATCTGTAAATTTTGACATTCTTTCCAAAAATGGCTCTACATAAGTTTTAGTAGGAAAAAATTCTTTATTTTTAATTATAGTACTTTTACCTTTTAACAGGTCTTGTACAGTTAGTATTTCACTCATTTTTAACAAATTCTTATTTGATATTTTTGCATATGTGCTGTTCTTTCACGAATAAAATCTTCTTTTTCTTTTTTGGTAGAAGATTTAAATAATTCTTCTTCTTCTTTATTTTTAAAAATTGAATTATCAATAGTTATAATTTCTGGTTGAAGAATTGCAACTGTAAAATTAGAATCTATCCAATCTTTTGGTATTTTAGATTTAATATATTCTATAATTTCATCTATATTTTGAATTGTTAATTCAAAATCATCGTCTAAATAATCAAAATCTTCTTTTAGTATTGTTTTATGATAATCTCCAGAATATTGTAATTCTTCATATAAACCTTCTGAAATAACACCATCTAGATCAGTTTCCTTTATAGGAAGATAATATTTTAAAATTTTCAAAACTTTTTCAATAATTTCATCAAAATTATTTAAAGAAACTTCTTTCATCTTTCGATGTACGGTTTCATATTTAGCAATTACTTTAATCTCCATTTAATTTAAAAGTATTCGTGATTCAAAAATTCCATTCGGTGTCACTACATCATAATCAACAACAGCTTTAGTATTGCCAAAATTCTTGTGTATCCATTCACTAGAGCCAAAAAATGATCCAACTGATTTATACCTGAATTTTTTAGCATAAGTAGTTGCAGATTGATGAAGATCTCCTTTAATTACACTGATATTTCCAGAAATTCCTGCATAATCAATGAATTCGTTAATTTGATTTTCTGTTTTATCATTGATTACAAGAGGCATATTTTTAAACATATCCTTAGCATCTTTACCATGAGTTAAAATGAAAGTATTATTGAAAAGAGTGAATGAATCCATAAACTTTTCAAATACTGTAGCATTAATTTCAGGATTTAATACATTTAGAGAAGCGATTAAAGCTTGGTTAGCAATAAATCCTACATCTCCATCATGATTTCCACCCTCTACACAATAATAGCTGATTTCATTAAAAACTCCACTATTTGCACAATTAGAGAATAAATAAAGCA
>CAZQSR010000167.1:0-4652 GCA_964596145.1 uncultured Ignavibacteriaceae bacterium | reverse complement strand
ATATAAAAGCAATTGAAAAATTTGAACTTACACAGAATTTCCCGAATCCTTTTAATCCAAGTACAAATATTGCATATACAATTACTCAGGCTGGAAATGTAAAACTTACTCTTTACAATGCTTTGGGACAAGCTGTTAGAACGCTTGTTAATGAGTACAAAGACGCAGGTTCATATAGTTTTACTCTTGTAACAGATGGTTTGAATAGCGGGGTATATTTTTATAAAATCGAATCTGGAAATTATAGCCAGGTAAGAAAAATGATGATTTTAAGATAAACAATTTCCCCATACTTTTAACCATCATCAACTAAATCAAGACCCTGTTCGAGCAGGGTTTTTTTATTTACTTAAATTGTTTTTTTAATCTCTCAATTTCATCTCTTAAAGCAGCGGCACGTTCAAATTCCAGGTCTTTTGCGGCATTATACATTTCTTCTGTCATCTGTTTTATTAAATCCTGTCTTTGTTCAGTTGTCATATATTTAAAAACAGGTTCAGCAACTTTGGTAATTGCATAATTCAATTTCGGAATTTCTTTTTCGCGCATATCAGCAATTGAAGTTGAAGCAAGAATTTCATCAACACTTTTATATATAGTTTTTGGAACAATATTATTTTTCTTGTTGTACTCAATTTGGAGTTTTCTTCTACGATTTGTTTCAGTTATCATTCTCTCCATAGAGTCAGTAATTTTATCTGCATACATGATAACTTTACCATTTACATTTCTTGCGGTTCTTCCGGCAGTTTGCATCAATGCTCTTTCGCTTCTTAAAAAACCTTCTTTATCTGCATCAATAATCGCAACAAGCGACACTTCAGGTAAATCCAGTCCTTCTCTTAAAAGATTGACACCAACAAGAACATCAAAATCGCCAAGTCTTAAGTCACGTAAAATTTCAACCCGTTCAAGTGCATCAATATCGCTATGAATGTAACGGACATTTATATCAATTTTATCAAAATAATCGGCAAGGTCTTCTGCCATTTTTTTTGTCAAAGTAGTAACTAGAACTCTTTCTTTTATTTTTGCTCTTGATTTAATTTCACCAATAAGGTCATCAATTTGTCCTTTAATTGGCCGTACTTCAACTTCGGGGTCAATTAATCCAGTAGGACGAATGATTTGTTCAACAAAAACTCCATTGCTTTGTTCAAGTTCATAATCACCCGGTGTAGCACTTATGAAAATACATTGATTAATCATTGAATAAAACTCTTCGTACTTCATTGGTCTGTTATCAAGAGCTGAAGGTAATCTGAAACCATATTCAACAAGAGTTTGTTTACGTGAACGATCACCATTGTACATTCCTCTAATTTGTGGAATCGTAACGTGTGACTCATCAATAATTAATAAATAATCTTTAGGAAAATAGTCAAAAAGACAATAAGGTCGAGAGCCTGGTTCTCTTTTATCAAGATGCCTTGAATAGTTTTCAATACCTGAGCAGTAACCAATTTCCTTCATCATTTCAATATCAAAACGGGTTCTTTGTTCAAGTCTTTGTGCTTCAAGTAGTTTATCCTGTGAACGCAGAATTTTTAATTGTTCATCGAGTTCAGCTTCAATAGTTCTTATTGCCATTAAAGTATTATTTCTATCTGTTACATAATACTTTGCCGGATAAATTGCATAACTTTCAACTTCTTCAATCAGGTGACCTGTTAACGAATCAATAATTGAAATTTTTTCGACTTCATCATCCCAGAAAGAAACACGAACAGCCTGTTCATTTTGGTAGGCAGGAATCACTTCAACTATATCTCCACGGGCTCTGAATGTACCTCTTGATGCTTCGGTGTCATTTCTTGTATAAAAAATATCTGTCAGTTTACGAAGAAAAGTTTTTTTCTGGAGCTTCTGATTTTTTTTAACAATAAAGATCTGGTTTGCAAATTCCTGCGGAGCCCCTATTCCATAAATACAACTTACACTTGCAATTATAATAACATCTTTTCTGCCTTCAATTAAAGCTGTTGTCGCTTTCAATCTCAACCTATCAATTTCCATATTAACGGAAAAATCTTTTTCTATAAATGTATCACTTGAGACGACGTATGCTTCGGGTTGATAGTAATCGTAATAGCTAATAAAAAATTCTACTGCATTATTCGGAAAGAAAGCCTTGAACTCAGAGTAAAGTTGAGCAGCAAGGGTTTTATTATGCGAGATTACCAATGTTGGTTTATTTATTTCCTGGATGACATTCGAGATAGTAAAAGTTTTTCCACTGCCAGTTACACCAAGTAAAGTCTGAAACTTTTCATTTGATCTAATTCCATTAACAAGCTGTTTAATTGCTTCTGGTTGGTCTCCTGCTGGTTGATAATTCGATATTAATTGAAATTTTTCCATATTATTTTTTTGCATATACTCTTAATCCACTTGAAATAAAATAGTTTATTCCTCTAGTGGAATAAAAAATTAATTTTTTCAGATAATTTTTAGGAACAAATGAATTGCCATCAATAATTTTTTTTTGGAAGAGGAAATTCATTAATAAATCTCCCTGGTTAGTTACTTCAACACAATTATATCCAGCTTTGATTAAAAAATTTTTTATAGTTTTATTCGAGAAAATTGAGAGATGTCCTTGAGGCATAAAATAATTCCAATTACTACCTTTAAGTTTTCTTTCGGGACAATTATAATTCCCTGTGGTAATAAAGAGCATTCCTCCTTTTTTTAGGGAAGCATATATTTTTTTTAATGAAGCGAGAGGGTCAGTTAGGTGTTCAACTACTTCTCTTAAAGAAATTATATCAAAATGATTCTGTGGTAAAACATATTCATCAATAGTAGAATTAAAAACTTCGATTCCTTTTTTCTTCATAAAGTTGCAGGCAAATTCAGAAAGTTCGAGTCCATTAACCTCAAATCCTTTTTTCCTGGCTTTCCAAAGGAATAAACCCATCCCGCTACCTACATCAAGTAGACGAGACTTGTTGTTGTTTGATAAATTCATTTTTTCTTTTAATGTAGCTAAATCCCAATCAAGCAAATCCGTTTTCTCTGCCTGTTGATTAAATTCCTCTTCATATTGAACTGATTTATCAAAACCTTTTCCAAGGAAATAATCCTGATTATACAGGTTAAAGATTTCTTTACTAGTTAAGCGGGGGTTAACGAATACAAAATCACACTCCTTGCATTGAACAATATTAAATCCATCTTTTTGATAAACAACTTTATAGTTGTTCGAGTTACAATAATTACAGCTTACAGTTTCCAGGTTGACCGGTAATCTATTTTCCATTTTCCTCAATTAATAATGAAATCAAATCGAAATTTACACACTAAATGTGAATAATTTAAAATAAAAAAGCCCCGCATAAATGCGAGGCTTAAACTCTCGTTATGGATTAATTAAACGAGATCACAGGGAAATTGACTCCCTTCAGACTAATTTGCTCAACCCGGACATTTGCTACGCCTTTTTCAATTATTCCGAGTTCCTGAGCTGCTGCCATAGAAACATCAATTTGTCTTCCTCTTATAAAAGGACCTCTATCATTAATTCTTACAATAACTGCCTGATTAGTGGCAGGATTGGTAAGTCTTAATAAAGTGCCAAATCTTAGTTTTTTATGAGCAGCAGTTAAAGCTTCCTGATCATAGATTTCACCATTAGCAGTTAAGCGACCGTGAAATCCGGGACCATACCATGAAGCTCGCATACTTCCTTTATCAATGTAATTAATAACAGTTGTGTTTTGATTAATTACATCATTAACAGCTGGGATTATCTCATCTTTTAATTTTGGCTCTTCAACATCCTTAACCATTTCACTTACAGCTGTGAAACCAGCTAAAACTAAAAGGAGGGAGAAAATCAGCACTTTTGTTAATGATTTCATCGCACCTCATTATTTATTTAAGAAAAATTCGAGGCAAATTTAAGAGTATTAAACTTAATATACAAACGTTCAAATTGTCAAAAAAGTTGCGAAAAAATTCGAAAAATGCAATTTTTATTTAAAAAATGATGAATTTGGACGATAATGGAAGGTTTTTTAGCTCCGATTTTTTGAGAAGGGTTTTATTTGAAGAAAAAGAGGTTCTCTTTAAGCAAGAGAACCTCAAAAGAAAAGAAATGCTATTCGTTTTCGTATGCGATTTCACCATGAAGAGAACTATCCAGACCAGCTTCTTCTTCTTCTCTTGTGACTTTAACGGGTGTTATTTTGTCAATAATCTTTAAAGCAATATATGTGAAGACAAAGCAATATACCGAAACCATCAGAACTGAGGCTGTTTGAACAAGGAAGAAACTAAAATCTCCGCCGATAAATAATCCTTCGATTTGAACAGCTGGGTTAACTGCTTTGGAAGCGAAAAGTCCAAGCATCATAATTCCAATTGTTCCTCCAACACCGTGTACACCCCAAACGTCAAGAGCGTCATCCCAATGTAATTTGTTTTTTAGTGCGACGGCAAAGTAACAAATAATTCCCGACATTATTCCAATTATTACTGCATCACCAACAGTTACAAATCCTGCTGCCGGAGTAATTGTTGCCAGTCCAGCCACTGAACCGGTTAGTAAACCGATTAATTTTGGTTTTTTCTCAAGAATCCAAGCAAGAAAGAGCCAGGTAATTGCTGCAAAAGAAGCAGCCAGGTCAGTATTTAAGAAGGCGGTGGCA
>CAZQSR010000166.1:0-4654 GCA_964596145.1 uncultured Ignavibacteriaceae bacterium | reverse complement strand
TCGAAATCATCAAATATTTTTTTTAATTTGGGATTTTCATAAAATCGTGGTTGAAGCGGGATATCTTCTGGTTCTAATAGAACTTGATCAATATCAAAAACAAATAAATCATCCTGCGTAGCTTGCTCGAAAACAGATTTAACTTCTTGAATTGAGTTTATCTCTTTAATGTCTGATTCAAGTAGTGAACAAGCAGGTAAAATTGCAAGGGTGAAAAATAAGAAGCTAGATTTTATATTTTCCATGTAAACAGCTTTCGGCTTACTTCTTTCCAATTGCCATGATATGACAGCTTACACCAATCATTGTTGTCTCAGCCTCAGTTATTTCAAGCAATTGCATTAAATGCTCTCTTTCTTGTGCATCACCCCAACGAATATCAAAATCTGGCATTAGAAACCCAGGACCTTCTATTCCTAAAATAGAAACACTTTTAAAATTTTGAGATAATAATTCATTTTTTAATTCATCTGGTTGATGATAATAAGCTTCTGTAAAGTAAACAGGGTTATTTGTTGGATTTTTGTGGTGTCCTGTTTTTATATCATCTTTTATTAGATTAAAGAAAATCGGATCATTAAGCATTCCGTAAATCATGCCGTTTAAGAACGATGCATATCGTGAAATGCCAACAGCGAATAATAATCCACCGGGTTTTAAAATTCTGTAAGCTTCCGCGATGGTTTTTAATCGATCACTTTTATCTGGAAGATGATAGAGTGGACCTAACAATAAAACTGCGTCTGCCATAGAATTTGGAAGTTCAACTTTTCTAGCATCGCCAACCATACAAGCTTTGAGTGGATGATTCTTTTGCAATTTCTCCGCTTGCTTTGCTTGTTCAATATGCAGCGGAACTAGATCTATCAAATAAACTTGATAACCTTGCTTGGCTAATGGAAGCGCATATGCTCCAGCGCCACCCCCAACATCAACAATGGTTGCGGATGGTTTTGGTAGAAACCTATGCAAGATATTTTCGGTCCTGGCCTTTTCAACTTTCCATTGTCCACTTTCAAGTCGCTCAGCTTCTCCGCCTTGTGAGTAGTATTCTCGAACAACAGATGATACTTCTGGTTGATCAATATTTTTTTTACTCATGAAATATACCTTTTAATTTTATAGAAATGTTGGAAGATGTTTAAAGCAACTTCCAACATTCATTATGTTTTATTCAATAATCTTGTTTTCTTTCTGCAGTTCATTGAACTTATTTCCAACAAATGCTGCAACTAAAATCCAGAATGCTACAAGTCCAAGCGAGATGAATGTTCCGAATACTAACAGCATACCAAAGTCTCCGCCTAATGAGCCAGTAACTGTAGCGCCGACTGCCTTAGTGCTTCTACCACCAAAAGCTTCTATAAAGCTCTTTGATTTAAATTTAACATCTTTGCTTGTTGGAATATATAGGACTTCTCGTGATGGATTATTTAACGTGTAGCTTAAGCCTTTGAAAAGAACTACAGCTACAAACAACGCCCACATCAAGAAATAAGAACTTGCGCCAAGCATATAAAAACCAAATATCGATGCAACAGTGATTCCTATCATTGTTGGAAACGACATAACGCAAAATTTCAATCCAAACTTACGCATGAGAAAACTAGTTCCAAGCAATGCAAAGGTTAGGGCTAGGACATTAACCATTGTTCCATTAATAGCAGTAAACCACCCAAATCCCACACCGCCATCAATACTTTTTGGGTAGATCTGAGTTGCAGTCATCTTCATTTGGAATTCAACAATTGTGCCAATAACTTCATAAGTTGTAGTAACTACGAATAGTCCAGCAACATAAGGACGGCTGAGTAAAAGTTTTAAGCCTTCCAAAATTCCAGTTTTTTCTGGCTTATGTTCAGCAGCTTCAATTTTTTCGGCTGGAGCAACCGGTGCATTTTTTATATACCATCTCATTAAGAATGGTAAAACACTTACAGATATTCCTCCTACAGCGAGAAGCACACCAAATCCAAGTGTTTTGAGGTATGACATAACAAGCAATGTTCCCAAGATTGCTCCAATCTGAGCAAATGTGAAAATCATTCCGTACCCCTTTTTTGCCGATTCGACAGACATTGTGCTTACAACTATCGAGAGAAATAGAGCTGGCATCAATGAGCCATAAATTTCGATAAAGCAGTATGCAATCCATCCAAGTATATTTCCGGGAATAAATGTGCTGCAAGTAGATCCGGCTGACATTGCAAGAAGGTGTGGATGTGCCACTAAATATCCAAGACCAAGAAGCCCAAATCCAAAAAATGTTGCTATGCAGTAAAAAAGCTTATCACGTTTTAGCAGGTCAATTAATTTGTTATAAAAGAGAACTGCGCAGATTACAACGACAAGTGAAACCATTTTGGCAAACGGTTGGTATCGGAATCCTACCAATACTTCAAATATTGGATCTTTCATTACACGAATAAGCCAGTAGGCTCCGATCAAAAAAAAGTAGGTGGCGGACAGTATTCCAAACCGCTTGAGCTCATCTTGGCTCATATCGCCCCAGAAGAAACGAATTATGTTAGAGAAACAAAACATGAGAAAACCTTTCCATTAAATAATTAATACATCTTCATCCGTGGATTATTTCCACAGACACATACAACTTACAAACAAATCCACTCGGACAGGTTTGTTGCGGGCTACCCCGCAAAATATTGTAAACGTATTTTCAGCGATGATTTCTTTACGGGTTTACCCATGTAAAGAATCTTTTGACACCATTTTAATGAAGAAATGTCAGAAAAGACACTCTACACCTTAGTATACCGCATGAAGCCCATAAATCAATTTTGTATTGAAATTTAAGGGTTTTTTTAAGGTGGTAGTTGTTAAAATCGCGTAAAATAGCGGTTTTTTAAACTAATGAGTAGAATTTGTGATATAACAATATTGATACTAATCATTAACTCGAGAAAGGCGGTAGAGTGCCATGAAGAAAAATAATAAAACTGGATTGGTGAAAAATAAAATTAAAAAGACTGGGCCTGTTGACCCATTTGCTAAAAGCAATTTTGACGAATACTTGGACATGTTTTCTCTTGAGAAGCGAGTTGTGAATGATAATTTCATAACCAAACTTGCAATAGAGTTGGTTGACTGGGCAATAAACGACGAAACGGCCTTGAAACTATCACAATTCTTTTTAAAGAAGGGGATTCATTTTTCAGACATAGATCGCTGGAAGAAAAAAAACGAGAATCTAGAGAAGGCTCATCGCTTTGCTTTAATGGCGATTGGGAACAGAAGAGAGTTGGGTGCATTAAATAGAAAATTGGCCGAGGGAACAATAAACTCTTCTATGCCTATGTATGATCCTGATTGGAAAGAGCTTGCTGAATGGCGCAGTAGATTAACAAAAAAAGAACAATCGTCTGGTCATGCAAATTACACAATCATCATGGAAAAATTTGATAATTCTCCTGTCGTGCCATCGCTCAGTAAATCCGATTGCATAGAACAAACTGAAGAAAAGTCGCAAGATCGATAAGTATAGCACTAAATCGCATTTGTTCGCAAAAAAAGCGAGTCGTGTTGGGGGGTAGAAATATATAGCCCCCCAGAATTGATTTTGTGAATATATTGGAAAAGTTTTTAAAAATCTATAACCCGAATTTGTCTTAATTGTTGTTTGGCCTCTGCTGCCCCTTTCAAAGCTACAAGGTCATTCCAGTCGCTAGCGTCTTTGGAAGGCTGAATTTGACCAAAATCTGGGATTGCAAGAAGAGTATTTTCCGTTAAAGCTTCCAGGGCTTCCTGCGCCTTTAAAACCCCTTTATTTTCAGCTAAGTGTCGGTCATTGTCAGCAAACAAAATAATTTTGCTGTTTGGATAGCGCTTTCGTAAGATTAAAGAACAAGCCTTGAGATTATTACTGCTAAAAACGCAAACCATTGAAAGGCCTGTTAACTCTAGGCATGTGGCTGCGGTAACATAAGATTCTGCGATTCCAAAGGGTTGCCCATCGACTATAGGTTTTAAGAAATGAAATAAATCTTTGGTACGAGAATCTGTAGCAAAAATTTTATTTTTGAAGGTTGGGTCTGTCTTGGGGTTAAGAAGCTGATAAGACCACAATCTGCCGTCAATGTCTTGCATTTGAACTACAGCTACTTTCCCATACTTATTATTTCTAAATCGAATTCCATAATAGCCAACTTTCTTACTATCGAGATAATCAGAGGTTCCTGTAGAATTCGAGTGCATCCAAAACCCATAAGCTTTTTTAGCTGCCATTTCGTGCTTTTGCAGTTCACCTTTTATCTGATCGGAAATTGGTGGATTCAAAATTACTGGTGCGTGCTCACTAACTTCTGCCGCAACTCCATATGTGCTCTTGATGACTCGCCCGTTTCTTCCTCTACAAATAGTTACAAGACCAACGCGGCCATCTCGCAGCGAGTTTTGCTTTGTTGTGTAAGCAAACTCGCCGCGACCTGAAGTTTGTCCAATTTCTCGGCAACGGACAAAATCTTTAGTTCCAATTTCAAGTTCATTAACATCAAGTCCTTCTTCATGCAGAAATTTTATATGTTCAGTTACTTGCTCGTTATAAGTTTTATACGCCATTGTAAGTTATCCTTGTTTATTAAATCTAAGACGAAGAGTTTAAGATAGGCCGAAAGAACATGGGCTTAAGCCATAGGCT
>CAZQSR010000165.1:0-4661 GCA_964596145.1 uncultured Ignavibacteriaceae bacterium | reverse complement strand
GTATTCGAGATCGGCACCACAGATCAGGCAGCCGGATGGGGGAGGGGTCATGTGGAATCAATAGGACAGGAAAGAGATAAGGGTTCGGATAGATTGAATGTTAAATTTTTCTATTGTTTAGGTTAGACTGTGATATCCCAAATTATCTCTACACAAAGAACCAGCCTGGACATAATATCCGCTCTGGAGGGAGACGATACCAGAATACATTATAAGGTTCATCATAATTGAGACTCGAATGGGGCTTGATCTCATTATGCCAGACTACAATTTCATCGACTGACCGAAATTTTTTGATTCTCCTCTCCACTTTTCCGTATAATCGTTCAATCTTGCCATTTGTATGAGGATGCTTGACCCTGACGACGATATGCTTGATTCCATGTTGATTGAGGAACTCCTTGACGGTATGCTGTGACTCCTCACTTTCGCGTGCAGAAACGAATTGCGTGCCGTGATCGGTGAGAATCTCCCTAGGGATCCCGTACTGGGCAAATCCCATTTCCAAGACAAGGATAGTATTCTTAGTGTTGGGAGAATCGAAGAGACCGTGACAGGTGACCAGCCGGTAGAATCATCCATGAATGCGATCAGCCAATTCTTCTGGCTATCGGTTGTACCTCTTTCCAGTCACCCTGCCAGAGGGACATGGAATGCGCCCGCTCGAATCGGACCCCTTTCCTCTGCTTTCTCTTCCTCATATTCACATCGATGCACCCGTGATTAAGCAGGACTCGATAAATAGTGTTATGCGGGATATCATGGACCTCTTCTATCTTCTTCTCAAGATGCATGGGTCCAATCTTGTCATCATGATATCTCTCGAGAATGAGAAATCGGGTCTCTTCGTGGATGTCTTTCGATTTTGCGCCCAGCTCGATGAAAAATGGGAATGATTCCTGATTGTTTGTAGCGTTGATGATATGGTGAATCCATTGCCGGCTTACTCTAAAATAACTCTCTATCTTGGGTATTGGCTTCTTTTTATGCCATTATTTGACAATTCGCTCAATATACCGAGTTGTTAACTGCTGCACATTTTCGTCTGTGTTCAGTGTAAAGTTATTTCGGGATACTACAATCAAGTTCACTAGTAAAAAATTTGAGATATCAATTACCATTCTTTGGTTAGGATTACACATTCAATACAGGATTGATTTTTGAGGTATTGATAGAAATGCATAAAATTAAAATTTGTTTTATTTCTCATTCATCAGAAAAAGGAGGGGCGGAGAATGCACTTATTGAGTTAATTGACATACTCAAAACCTGGGGTATAAAGGCATATGTAATTTTACCATCATATGGTCCTCTTATTGAAGAGTTAAAAATCAGAGATGTAGAATTTCATGTAGAGCGTTATTACTGGTGGTTAAGTGGTAAATTGTCCTTACCAAATCGTCTCTGGAACAATATTTTAAATTGTATTAACATTGTGCCTATTGCAATTAAAATAAAAAAGTGGAAATGCGATCTTGTATATTCAAATACACTCACCATTTGTGAAGGGGCAATAGCAGCAAAATTAATTGGTCTCCCTCATATTTTACATATTCATGAATTTGGTTATGAAGATCACGGTTTAAAATTCGATCTTGGAGAAAAATTTTCTTTATGGATCTTGAACCATTGTTCATCTGTATTTATTATTATCTCAAATGCTGTAGCTAAAAAATTTCGGAATTATATTCCTATAGATAAATTAAAAGTGGTTTATCAATCTGTTAATGTACCTAATCAATACATTAATAATAATTATGATTTTTTTAAAAATGGAGTAATTAAATGTATTATTTTAGGATTAATACAGGAGGGAAAACGACAAGAAGATGCGATAATGGCAATGTCAATATTGGAACAGGCAGGGTTTAATACTCAGCTATATATTGTTGGGACAGGGGATTCAACTTATCGTAAATATCTAAATGAGCTAATACTGGAACATAATTTAAAAAATAATGTTATATTTACGGGATTTCTTGAGGATCCTTTTTCTTTAATGAAAAATATGGATATTGCACTAATTTGCTCAAGATCTGAAGGGTTTGGTAGAGTTACAATAGAAGCAATGAAAATAGGAAAACCTGTAATTGGAGCGAGGAGTGGGGGGACTGTTGAATTGATACAAGATGGATTCAATGGCTTTCTTTATAAACCTAAGGATTACAATGATTTAGCCCAAAAAATTAGATTTTTATATGATAATCCTCATCTAGCAAAGAATATGGGGGAACGAGGCCAAGAATGGGCTTTATTCCAATTTAGTCAGCTTCGCTATGCAACAGATATTTTGAAAATAATTGAAACCCTCCTCCCAAAACAATAAATATCATCTTTTTTAATCTCAAAGATCTTATTAATAAGAATCGATATCAAAAAGAATAATCTCCCTTTCTAAATCCATGTAATATTCCTAATCCGAATGGAAGATGGGTATCAGTATGTGTAAAAAAAATATAATGTGTTTTTTTAATCGAATCTATATAAAAACCGAATTTTTCATTTTGATGAAATTCTATCTCTAATCTTTTAAAATGAGCAAAGTTTTCTGGATTTATATAATATTCGCCGCCCTCAATATCACATTTTAGAAAATTTGGATAATAACCTATTTTATCAATAATATCCTCAAAAGTATGAGTTTGTATTATTGTTGGGCCATCATAATTAATTGTAATTACTTTCCCATTGCCGACTGCCCAAGGGATAATCTCAATATTAACTATTTTATTTTTAATTATATTCCTTTTTAAAATTTCATGATACAATGGTTCAACCGAAATTACATATTTACATTTATTAGATACCCTTATGGCGAATCCCCCAACATTTGCGCCCAAATCAAGAACAACATCATTCTTATCGATACCATCGATAGAATATTCATTATAACATTCATCTATAGTAACATTATATGGCGAATAACAGTAGTAAAATCCATATTTTTTCGTTCCATAAATCCTTTCATGCATTATTTTCGGGTAATTATATATATAAGCGAGATAATTCTTGATCGTCATATATCATTAATATTTTAATGATAGGAAGCTAATAAGGATTTCATATTCTCTTATTTATTAGATAGCCTAGAATCCCACTATCGAATTTTGAGCATTTTTTCGCTATACAATATTCATTATGCATATGAGATTGAATTGAATGAAACTTTTTTAAAGTCAGCATAAGGGTAAAGGTGCAAGGAGCTGGTCATAGATTCAATAGCAATAACTCACAGAGAAGAGATTTATTTAATTTACTGATGATTTATCTGTTAGGATCTGTTTCTTTATAATTACCTTGACTAGGTAAGTAGAAAGAGAGATTACCGATTGATAGTAGAGCTTGAAAATGTCCCCTCTTGTTGCTATCGTCATACTCAATTGGAATGGTTGGCAGGATACGATAGAGTGTTTGGAATCTGTCTTCCATGTGATCTATCCAAATTATGCAGTTATCCTCGTTGATAATGGCTCGGAGGATATTTCACTTAAAAAAATAAGGGCATATTGTGTAGGTGATATTCAAACAGAATCATCATTATTCAAATATGATTTGAAAAATAAACCAATAAAAATTTTTGAATTTTCTAGGGAGGAAGCTGGAATCGGGAAAATTGACATAGATAGAATTGAACAAATCCCCCCAAATAAAAGAATGATCCTAATAAAAAATGAGCAAAACTTTGGATTTGCTGAGGGTAATAATATTGGAATTTTCTTCGCGCTTAGAACCATTGATCCAGATTTTATTTTACTGTTAAACAATGACACTGTTGTGGATCCCAATTTTTTAAGAATATTGATCGATGGTACTCAAAACGATGAACGTATCGCACTGATACAACCAAAAATTTTGAATCATTCAACAAAAATGATAGACAACACAGGAATAATGTGTGATATCTTTGGTGCAACGAAAGCAAGGGGCGAGTATGAAGAAGACATCGGTCAATTTGATCACTTAAAGACGACGGGTTTTTTCTATGCGAGCGGTGCCTGTGTATTGGTATCAAAGACGCTAATACAAGAAAAAAATTCCCGAGAATTTTTTGATAAACAATTATTTGCTTACCACGATGATGTTGATTTGTCATGGGAAGCACGACTTCTTGGGTTTAAAGTTGTTTATTGTCCGCAGTCAATATGTTACCATAAGGGATCAAGAACGGCAGGATTTTTTAATCCGTATAAATATCATCTCGTTGTAAAAAATAGAAACAGGGTACTGATAAAAAATTATTATCTTAAAAATTTATTATGGATTCTCCCCTTTACCATATTATGCGAAATCACTCATAGTTTGGCAGATGCTTTTTTTCAAAGGAATAATAACTATTTTTTAGCGTTTTGTCAGGCGATACTGTGGAATATAAAAAATATTAAAAATACGCTCAAATATCGGAAAGATATTCAAATGAAAAGGAAGGTTGGAGACCGAGAAATAATGAAACATCTTCTTTTTCGCTCAATCGAGCTTGATTTAGTTATCAGGAAGATATTCTGATTCTGGCAAAAAAATTTCGGAAAAATAGGTTTTGGATACTCTGTAAGTCCATGTTTCTCATTTTATCATCTTCGTTGAAAAATGGAGAATCTTTTAAGTTTTAGGCTTTGTTGACATCCTCAATTCAAGAGTGAATCACCGAAAGATCTAAGGAAGGA
>CAZQSR010000164.1:0-4697 GCA_964596145.1 uncultured Ignavibacteriaceae bacterium | reverse complement strand
CCTGCCCTGGCGAGCAGCGACGAGCATGGTGCGGAGCACGATGCGAGGAGCGGGAAGGGTGCAGCCGCCGGTGAGGAGTTCACGACGAAGCCGGGGGCGTCAGCAGGAACACTGAAAACCGCGAAAAACAGCCGTACGATGTGAGCGGAGGTGTCCGGGAGGACCGGAAGGGAGGGAGGAGCGGACCGGTGACCGGAGCGAACATGGTGGGGCGTCAATACAAGCGAAATTGAAAATTTAAGGAAAATCTAGAGTGTTATTAGGTGGACGATTATGACATCTTTTCAATCTCTTTATTGTCATAATCCAACCGACGAAAAATCCATATTTCTCCAATGCAAGAATGGCATAGTGTGAACAAGAGGGTATAAATGGACATTTAATATCTCTCTTTATATTATAAGTTCGTCCAATTTTTCCATGCCAGATTTTTTTTATTGCAAAAATTGAAAAATTCGTTAAAATATTTACTTGTTTCATTTTCTAATATAGATTATAGTCAAGCACAAAATTAAATTAATACTAGATCGACTATTCACTTAATATTCTTCTTTAATGGCAACATTTTCACAAATATTCGATGCAATAAACACGCTCGGTTTTACTATTGCGTAAAGGCAAAGGAGTTTTAATGTGGGGCTGTCTCTAATAATACTTGCAAAAAATGGTCCAATTTTATTATAAAGACGAATTAATAAGAAACCATAATTTTTTGTGACTAACCATGTATCGCGGAAATTCTGTAATGTGATAACATAAGGATGGTATTTATTCCCCATAGTTGCAGTGATCACAAAACAGCACGTTGATTTTTTCTTAATTTCAGGTGCTTTGTATGATGGATCAAGACTCTTCATGATATTTGAATATCGTTCAATTTTTTCTTTTAGACTTTTTTCGTAATCTGGTGGAAGATTAAATACTTTTAATGACCAGGACTTTGTAAATTCACTCCATTCTTCAAAATAAACGCCCTCCATGTTGTCTTTACAGATAGTGATAATTCCCTTTATGATAAAAGGATTTGATGGATCAAATCCATACCCGTGATCTAATAAAGATAATATTCTATCGCATTTTTGTAAATAATCTTGTGGAACTCCTGAAACCCTTCTATGTTCCGCAACATGTTTTTTGGAGAGAGAATAACATGCATCAGCAACTTCATAAATGACTTGAGCACATCTCCTTTTTAATTTGGGTCTGTCATTATCAGAAACATTTGCAATAGAATTTTGAAACCCAGTAATCATCTCAGGAAACCTGAAATCATCCAATTTCGATAACCATCCTGCAGATCTTGCTTTTCCAAACCAGGCTTGCGGATTTTTTATATCGATTTCAAGCACTTTTGAATAATAATCATAAGCTTCTTGATGATTCCCATTTTTAAAGGCAGTTTTTGCTAATTCTAAATAATTTTGAATGTTAATTCCCGAAACAGCCTGAATTGCTTGTCGAACGATAATATCTGATCCACAATACATACATTTAACAGAGTCACGGTCATCGGGAACCTGTAATTGTCCGCCGCAGCTTGGGCAGATTGCTGCTTTAAATGCCATTATATCACCATTGTTTCCCGATCATTCAAGGGAATTTTTTTGTAAATTTGAATTGCTTCCTTCCCAAGTTCAAAATAGGTTATTTTTTTATTAGTTAAAATTACATAAGAATCGTCATAATCTGCAAGATGAGTGAGAATTTCTTCGGTTTTTTTTACTTGATCTAACGCAAGATAACAATTTAATAATAAGAGATATGCCTTCGCTGCCACCCTGCCAAATTCATTCCCGGCACCTAAAACAGTTATGGTGCCTTCAGGATAATTTTGAATTAAATTATTTAAATTTGAAATTGCTGTCTCAAATTGGTTCAATTCAAAATAGCATAGTGAAATATTATATTCTGCATCATCGACAAGTTCACTATTCGGATAACTACTTATTATCTGTTTGAATTTCTCAATTGCATCAATATAAAACTTAGATTTTACAAAATCTAATCCTTCTAGAAAATAACGAATCTCTAATTCGTGCATTAATTTTCCTCCTTTTTATTGATCGCATTATTCTTGAAGTCTATTGCTGAAAATGGCCGACTCTTGTTTACACGAGAATAAAAAAGATACCCCCCAACAACAATAGCAAGAATGATACCAATAATTGCATCATAAAAACTAAAGCGATAAATTACGTAAAACACCAAAATGCTGAATATAACGAATAAAAAGCTCATAAAAGTTGACCGAAATGAAGATAGAAATGTAACAGGAAGAATAAAAAGGAAGAACCCACAAAAAAATTGTAAAAGAGATCGCTCAGATTCCCACAAAAAAATTATTAAACCTGCTGTAAAAATCGCTATTAATCCTCCTTTAATTATATTTTTCACCTAAATCCCGCCCAATAATTCCTTTTTCTTCATTTCGAATTCATCTTTCGATATGGCCCCAATATCTAACAACTCCTTTAATTTTTTAATTTTATCAAAAGGTGAATCGCCCACTTGGACATTTTGCCCTGGTTCGGCTTGAACAGTATTGTGTAACATTTGAGGTAATAAAAAACCCATTCCCATTCCCGCACCCACTCCTACCCCAGCTGCTGCAGAACCTCCGGGATTTTCTGCGGCTTTTTCAAGCGACATCGCTGCTTTATATTTCATAAATCTATCCAAATTGCCTACAGCAGCCATGCCCGTTCTTGTATCAACCATCTCTTGAACTGTGGGGGGCAATGATATCGAATTGACTAAAAAATCATGAAGAACCAAGCCCAATCCTTCGAAATCAAGATTTAAACTCGATTTAATAATTAAAGATAATTTATTGAATTCTTTAGGCATGTCGAAGATAGTTTTTAAAGTATTTCCAAGGACATCGGTCATTCTAGTCGTAATGATATTCCTAAGGTAATCTTCGATATCTGAATTGCTGTAAAGTCCTTGTGTTCCAACTACTTTGTTGAGAAATAATGTAGGATCTTGAATCTGGATCGAGAATATCCCGTGAGATCTGAGCCGTATCATTTGTAATTCTAAATCTTTGAAAAGAATCGGTTCTTTTGTCCCCCATTTTAGATTAGGGAACAGTTTCATATTCAGGAAATACACTTCCGCCCTAAATGGAGATTGGGGACCATATCCAATGGAGGTGATGAATTTGGTTAATACTGGTAAATTTTGTGTTTGCAGAACGTAACGACCCGGACCAAAAATATCCAACGAGCGGCCGTCTCTGAAAAAAATTGCCGTCTGACTTTCCCTGACAATCAGTTGACTACCCCAAATAATTTCAAACTGGCCTTTATCAGGGAGTCGTTTAACCATGGTATTTCCCGAATCATCCAAAAATTCCAATACACCCATTTTGGCCATTATTTATACTCCTTGATGTATTCATTCCGGTCATCAAACATCGTCGTAATCTCATCGATCTTGATTGCTATCAACTGCACACTCAAATCAGATATTATTTGTTTTAACTCGCTTGTTTTATCCAAAAGTGTTAAATCGCGCTGATAGATATTTAGAAGTTCATCTTCTTTTAACTGATTACTACTGAAGAATGCGGATTCCCCATATGTAGCAAATTTAATTCTACTCTTTAATGTGTTTATTTTTTTTCTTAAGTCTTCATAATCAGAAATTAAGCTATAATCTTGATTTTTAATCGATGTTGAAATTCGTTGTTTAATTGTATTTTCAGAAGAATCTAGGAAAACAACAATTTTTTCACGTAACAATTTATCACATTGTCGACGCCCATCACGTTCACCATATCCTGAATAACCAGGAATAAGTGAACCGATTTTATCGAAAATGTTTGGCGATCTCTGCATTTATTTTTCATTTATTATTACATGATTTAGACCTTTCTATATTTCTCAAACAATTTTATAGCTTTAAACAAATAATTTTCAAAATAGATAATAATTTAATTATGAAGAATATTGAATAATTTACCAATCATCAATTTCACTAGGTTCAGAATTAATAGATGAATTCTCTGATGTTACTTCTTTCTTTGTCTTTAAAAGAGAATTTTGTTCAGATTTCTTATAATTTGTAACCAACTTAGATTGTTGTGATATTGCAGATTGATACTGATCGTATGATAATAGTCCATCTTCATATTTCTTCTTTAATTCATTTAAATCAATAGTGCTGCTTGAATTGGATTCAACTTTTTCTTCAACACGGGTATTTGATTTATTTAATTTAGATAATTCAATTTTCTCTCTAATTTCTTTTATTTTTTTATTGCACTCCTTTGCTTCCTCAATTTTTCCCAATTTCAATAATGAAAGTCCGATATTATTCCATGCTTCAATAAAATCGGGGTCTAATTCGATTGCATGCGTGTAGCATTTTATTGCATATTCATATTGTCCTTTTTGAAAAAATTCATTGCCAGATTCTTTCCAAGTCATCGGATCTTCAAAATTGTTTCCTATCGGGCTTTTTTTTTGCATATTGTTACATTTCAATCATATTCACATATCCTAATAAGAGTTTTCATTAATTTAAGGCTCCAGCCTGCACCCTCCTGCAACGGAGCAGGCTGCCAGGTTTCCAAGGTCGTGAGGCGAACAGACACCGCTTTCCTATGGCTGCAAACAGGTGATACCTGATCTCGAACAAAGAACAGGGGTGGTGCAGGGGTGCACCACCAGCCTTCCCTCTGTGATGCCTCT
>CAZQSR010000163.1:0-4704 GCA_964596145.1 uncultured Ignavibacteriaceae bacterium | reverse complement strand
CTTTGAGAATGAAAACCAAGATTATGCGTTTTTACAAGTTCGTCAGGGTCTGAATCAAGAGTAATAGTAGGTGTACCATTTAACCATGCAAGCACCATAGAATTAGATAAACCTTCTCCCTCTTTAAGACTTGTATTTACAAGAACAGATGCTTCCTTTGCTAGTTTTATGCTTTCACTAAAGCTAACATTTCCAACATATTTAATTTTGTTGTTTTTATAAATTCTTGGGATTAATATTTTCTCAACCAGAGGATGCATTCCACCAGCAATTTTAAATGTGCAATTCAAATGCTTCAATCGGTTTGCCATTTCTATGAATAATTCCGGTTGTTTAACTGGTGTTAATCTACTCAAATATAAAACTATCGGTGGTTCAGGTTTTTCTTCTATCTTATCTGGAATATAATATCCTGATTTTGTGATTATTGAGTCACGTTTAAAATATTTTTTTAAATCACTCTGTTGTTTTTTTGTTTGAGTCAAATAAATATTTGTATTCTTAATTCCCCAGTGAGTTATTTTATCCAGCAACCATGCATTTGGTAATGCAAACAATTTTGTTAAAATATTTTTTTTACGTCTTAAAAGTCGTTTTATATGTCCATTTTTCTGGCAACCATCCTGACCATTACTTGTCCATACAGTTATAGCCCCGGATAGTTTAGCAACCTTAACAATTGCTGCAACAAGAATTGATCTTCCTCTGGTATAATATACTTTAGCTTTAATTGATTGAAGAATCCTGATGATATTAAAATAATCGAATACACCTAAAAACCGGGAACGTTTCCACCAATAAACGTGCAATCCCTCATATATTTCAGACGTATTATGTTTATACCTTTGGTTAGTACTTGAAACAAGATGTACTTCCCAACCCATATCGAGGAAACCACGAGCCAACATATATGTCTGGGCAGCTGCCCCAATAAGACTTTTTGATTTATCGGTTGAAAAACTTTCTGTTATAAAACAGATTTTTTTATTTGTCATTTACATTAATTTTTTGAAATACTTTTCTTCTTTTAATGACTTTAGCGAATGATGTAAATAAATAATATATTCATTATTATGGCTTAACTTAATTATAGAACTTTTTTATAATATTATTTCACAAAATTGATAGAGCCTCTAAATACTGGGGAATAACTTTTTGACAATCATATTTTTCGCTAAACTTACGTGCTGATAAGGAAATGTTTTTATTAAGAATAAGGTCTTCTTTAACAATATAAATTTTTTTAGCTAATTCCTTTTCATCTTCAACGACAAAACCGTTTTGGAAATTAGTTATTATCTCGGTTGGACCACCTGAATCTTTAAAAATAAATGATGGTTTACCTAAAGCAAGAGCCTCAATCAAAGACAAACCAAAATTTTCATCATAAGAAGGAAGTACAAATGCATTCATTACATTTATGTAGTTATAAATATCGGATTTAAACCCAGTAATTTTAACTCTATCTAACAGATTATTTTTTTTTGCATACTCTACCATCATTTCTTCTTCCGCACTTCCTTCTCCAACTAATAGTAAGTAAGCTTCTGAAATTAATTTTTCTTCAATTATTATTTGAAACGCATTTAATAATCTTTGAAGACCTTTTCTCTTCTCAAATCTTCCTGCATAACCAACAATAAAACTTTCCTCCGGTATCTTTAATTCTTTTAAAATCTCCTCTTTTTTCACTGATATTTTAATTTCATTTAAATCAATAAAATTAGGAACAACTTTTATCTGGGCATCATTTATCTTAAAATTTTGCATAACATAATTTTTTAAATAGTTGCTGGCAACTATTATGCTATCAGATTTATTTAAAAATATTCTCGCAGCCTGGTATTTAATAATTCTTCTTAGAAAATTGTACAAAAGGTTTATTAAATTCAAACTCTTTTTCTTTCTAAAGGCAGGAGTTTTAATGTTGGAATTTTGGCGTTTTGTTTTATTAATCGGATTAGCATACAGCCTTCCATGGAGATTAAAAATCTTTTTGCTTTTTGTCTTAATAGAACTTATAAAGATTGATATACTGAAAGTGAAAAACACAACAATTGAATATTGAGAAATAATATTTCTTAACTTAAATATTTTTAATGCTTTAGTTTTCCCAAGATAAAATACAGTAATGTCAAGTTCTTTTATCTTGTCATAATAGTATCCTTTAGCATTCAGAAATACAACAGAAGGTAGAAATTTCTGTTCTTTTACAAGTTGTTTCACTGATTGGAACAACATTTTTTCTCGTCCACCTATTGCTCCATTACCGATAATAAATAAAACTTGTTTCTTATTCATTAAAATTTGTTAACATACTTTACACATTCTGAAAGTCCAATACTTCTAATGCTATATTTTCTGTTTATATATCCATAGAAAGTATCTAATTTCACCAATAATTCTTTTACATCATTTTTTGTTTTATAGTAAGGGCTGCAATCCTCAACTGCTTCTACATTATGAAACATCATATTAAGAAATACATTATTATTAATGTAATCATATTCTTTAATTGTTTTTTCAGCTACAGAAATCATTTCTTCCAATGAAGAGAAAGTTGGACGCAATATTTTTGTTTTTTTATTAGCCTTAAATATTGAATTGCAGATGAATGAATGATAAACATTAAATGGGTCATAATTTAAACAAAACTTTTGTGAACGCTTTTGCCAAAAATGATTATGAGCAGTAACTGGCACCTCCAGAATTTTATGTTTTCCCTCTGCTCGAAAATCATTTTCATCTGGATAATAAGGTTGATTGGAAGCTCCAATGAAAGTAATACCTTTCCCCTTTTTTATCCTTTTATAATCAAATGGAACGACACTGGAATCGACTAAATAATTTAGTTTTTCGAGAATGGACAATGTATTTTTTCCTAAGGCAAATCTACCAGCTCGAAATGAAGTTGGTCTTCTGTTGAAACGAGAAACGAAAAGATTAGTAAGATTATCAATTTTGGAATATTCATATTGATAATCATATTCGCTTTGATATTCCAAAGTTTTATCCACATCTTCTTTTTTCCCGGGGTCTATAAATTCACCATGTAAATGAGTTCCCAATTCAACTATATCAAGTATAGAATTCAAATAACTAACCGCAGAACTGTTTTGCATAACTTCTGGACTTAACATATAAGTAGGTTTAATATTATATTTCTCAAATACAGGTTGAAGTTTTTCTTTTATTCCAATATTAATTCCATCAAATTTAATCGGTTTTTGAACTACCCAGTATGGACCTTTGTCACACTCAGTATCTATTGAAACAGTAAGATAAATCACTTTATGCCAATTCCTAATAAATATTCTGATTTGTTTTCAAAAAGATGTAATTTCATGAGAATTGTTTCAGTAAGTGGAGAAATGGAAGCTAAATAATTTCGCCTAAATTTTTTTGGTGTTCTTATTATACCAGTACAAGATACTTTTTTAAATCCTGCATGAAGTAAGAGTTTGGTTAACTCTTCTTTAGTAAAAGCATAGCGATAAAGTTCAGTACCAAATTCTTCTTTCGAAGCAGGCGGTTTCCTAAATCCACCCCACCTATAATTGTAAGTAATGAATAAACCATTTTTCTTTAGACTGTTATAAATATTTCTTACTGCTTTTAAACGATTATTTTCTCCTGGTATATAGTGAAGAACATCAAGACATAATGCCCGATCGAATTGAAATTTCCCAGGAATAAAATCTACAATATTCTCTATAATTGTCTGTACATTCTTAATTTTTTTCTCAAACAAATTATTATTTAGTATCTTAATACTTTCATCAGAAAAATCAACAGCTGTAATCTTAGCTTCATTAAATTTCTCTGCAATTTTTAAGCTAAATAATCCCACTCCACAACCTGCATCATATATTGACATTCCGTCTTTAATCTTCATCTTCTTTATTATGATTTCAAACTGTGCTTTTATCCACCATTTACTTCTAAATTTTAATAGATTCTCTTCGTACATGGACGCAGCATTGTTTCTTAGTTCAATTTCATTTAACTGTTCAGAGTTTAAAGTCATGTTGATCTGAATCGATTTATAATTCCAAAAAAACTTCTACTATTTAGCAATTTGAATTGAAAATTTTTTCGATAAGAATTTGTCCATTTTGTCTTATAATCAGAGAAACCTCTCATAAAATTTATTTCTGAGAAACCATTATTAAATCCATATTGAATTACTTCTTTCATTAAAACCTTGGCTGGAGAAAGTTTAGAATATATTGGATCATAACCTGTATTGTAAAAATGTAAAACATTTTTATATATAAAGCATAAATAAAAAGCGACCGGTTTGTCATTAATGTTCAAGTAAAAAAGTCGCACCTGATTTTTCTTCTTAAAAAATTCTATAACGCTTAATAAAAACAGTTTATAATATTTATCATCAAAGTTAGAGAATCTGTTTTTTCGACCCTGACTATTATTATATAGTACTTCCATTTTATCTATTTCAGAGGAAACATTATCTATTGCTGATATTTCGAAATGCCAATTATATTTATTTATATTATTATAACACCTTCGTAAATCTTTTCGAATAAATTTAAAGCTTGTTGTTTTATAATACTGTAACCAATCTTGGTTCGAAGAATCTATAAATAAACAAGGTGAATGTTCTTTTAATTTTGCTTTTAAATGTGCAAAATTATTTTTCAAATATTTAATTGCAAAAGAATTGGGTGGAATATTATGAAG
>CAZQSR010000162.1:0-4720 GCA_964596145.1 uncultured Ignavibacteriaceae bacterium | reverse complement strand
AATCACTCGGCAATACAATATTACTTTCTGATTCTCCTGACGATGTAAAAACAAAATTAAAAAAAGCAGTTACTGATCCTCAGAAATTACGAAAAGGGGATCCCGGTCGTCCGGAAGTTTGTCTTGTATTTAATTATCATAAAAAATTTAATCCATCTGAAGTAAGTGAAATAGATGAAAATTGCCGGAAAGGGTTACTTGGTTGTGTAGATTGTAAAATGAAATGTTCTGCAACAATATCTGAGTTTTTATCTCCGATTATTGAAAAAAGAAAGTATTATGAAGAACACAAAGATGAAGTAAAAGACATTCTTTCAGATGGAGAAAAGAAAGCAAGAATAGTTGCAGAATCAACTATGAATGAAGTTCACCAAAAAATGAAATTAGGATGAGCTTATTTAAAATTCGCTTAGAACAATTTGAAGGTCCGCTTGATTTACTTCTCTTCTTTATTAAAAGAGATGAATTGAATATCTATGATATTCCAATTTCAAGGATTACAAAAGAATTTTTGGAGTATGTTAATCTTATCAAAATGCTTGACCTTGAAGTTGCCGGCGATTTTATTTTGATGGCTTCTACGCTAATGCACATTAAAGTCAGAATGCTTCTTCCTCGCGAAGTTGATGAGAAAGGTGAAGAGATTGATCCTCGCACAGACCTTGTAAAAGCTTTACTTGAGTACAAAAAATATAAAGAAATGGCTGAAGAGCTTTCTTTTTTTGAATCTGCTCAAAGAAAGCTAAATTATCGCGGCAACTTTGAAGAAGATATTAAAATTGCTCCTCCTGAGTTCAATACGCTTCTAAAAAATATAACTATTTATGATTTAGCCAAAGCATTCAAAAAAGCAATTGAAGATGTTAAAGAAGTACCGGTACATCAAATAATTAAAATACCGGTTAGTATTGATGAACAGATAAATTACATTCTTACCAAACTTGATGAGTTCCCCGACTTGCATTTTATAAGTCTTGTAGGTGAAATGAGAGAGAGGATAAGAATAATAGTTACATTTATTGCTTTACTTGAACTTGTTAAAATGGGAAGAGTTGGAATTAAAACATCAAAAAGATTAAATGATTTTGTACTATACAGGTTAGAAAATGGATAACATTTACAAAAACATTATTGAATCATTAATCTTCGCTTCTGATGAACCTATCAGTCATTCAGAAATAATCCGTGCAATTAAAGGAATTGATGGCGAAGAAATTGAAATATCTGAAAGTGATATCAATCTTGTAATTGAAGAATTAAATAATAATTATAACGTTCAGAACATTTCGTTCAATATAATAAAAGTTGCAGAAGGATTTTCATTTGCAACAAAACCGGAATTCGCAAAATATCTTGGTTTTCTTTCAACGGAAAAAAGCAAAAGAAGATTAAGTCAGGCTGCGCTTGAGACTCTTGCTATTATTGCTTACAAACAGCCAATAGCAACTCCTGAACTTGAATCTATTCGCGGTGTAAATTCAGATTCCATTCTTTCTGCATTGCTTGAGAAAAACTTAATAACAATAGTTGGACGTGCTGAAACAGTAGGTCGCCCTTTGTTATACGGAACAACACAGGAATTTTTGAAATATTTTGGTTTATATAAAATAACAGATCTTCCAAAACCCAGAGAAATTGAAGACATAATGCAGGATGAAGATTTTCTTGAGCAAAAAAGAAAAATTATGATGAGTGAAATTGAAGAAGAAGTTGAAAATGAAACACTGAAAGAAGAGAATAATGAAAATCAGGCTGAATAAATTTCTTGCTGATTGCGGAATAGCTTCAAGAAGAAAATCTGAAGAACTAATCTTGCAGGGCAGAATTCAGGTCAATGGTAAAGTTATTACTGAACTTGGTTTTTCAATTTCCCCAAATGAAGATGTTGTTTCTCTTGATGGTGAAAAAATAAAAACAAAGGCTAATGTTTATTTTCTTCTCAATAAACCTAAAGGATATATATCGACCACAAGTGATGAAAAGAGCAGGAAAAAAGTTACTGATCTTATAAACACAAAAGAAAAAATATTTCCTGTTGGCAGACTTGACTATAATACAACCGGTGTTCTTTTACTTACAAATGATGGAGACTTTTCAAATTTTCTTACTCATCCGTCAAATAAAATTCCAAGAGAGTATGAAGTAACTCTTAACAAACCTTTAACACAGGAAGATGAGTTGAGATTATTAAAAGGTCTTTTTGTCGATGGCAAAAAAGGGAAATTTGATAGCATTTCTTTTGAGACAAAAAATCACAAATTTTGTGTTGTAAAATGTACAGAAGGCAGAAATCACTTTGTTAAAAATATGTTTAAAGCAGCCGGTTATTTTGTTGATGAATTAAATAGAAAAAGTTTTGCAGGTTTTAATGTAAAAGGAATTCCTAAAGGTGCATATAAAATTTTATCACTTAATGAAATAAGCGAGGTTTATAAAAAGTATGCGTAAAGCTTTCTTTTTAATACTATTTGTTTTTGCATTTATAAATTTATTTTCACAGGAAATTAAATACGACACTATCCCGAAGTATTCATTCAGTACAATAGAAGAATTCTGGAAGCAGATGGATGATATTTTCGAAGATCCGAATTTTTCTAATTGTCATTGGGGAGTCGTAATTCAATCATTATCAACTGGTGAATATCTTTATAAACGAAATGAAAATAAATTATTTGTTCCCGCTTCCAATCTTAAATTGTTTACTTCGGCAGCAGGTATTTTATTGCTCGGCTCTGATTACAAATTCAAGACAGAAGTTTACCGAAAAGGAATTATTGATGGTTCAGTTCTTAAAGGTGATTTAATTGTCAAAGGTTACGGCGATCCAACTCTTTCAGGCAGGTTTTATAATGACGATTTGTATTATCGTTTTAATCTTTGGGCAGATGCCTTGCTTGATTTAGGCATTGATGAAATTCAGGGAAATATTATTGGTGATGACAACGCTTTTGATGACGTTGGTCTTGGTGATGGTTGGTCATGGGATTATGAAACTGACTGGTATGCCGCTCCTTCAAGTGCCTTATCATTTAATGATAATTGTATAGATATTGTTATTATGCCTTCATATATGGGAACAAAAGCTGAATTAAAAATTATTCCCGATACTAAATATGCTATTATTGTTAACAACGTTATGACTGTTTCAAAAGATTCCCCTACTTCAATTAATGTTCATAGAGAAAGAGGAACAAATGTTATAACAGTGTCTGGACAAATAAAAATAAATTCAGAGCCAGTAAAAGCATTCTCAACTATTAATAATCCTACTCAATTTACTGTAGTTGTGTTAAAAGAGGCACTGGAAAAAAAAGGAATTAAAATTAAAGGGTATCCTCTTGATGTTGATGATTTATCAGAATCTATTGACTACAATCGTTTGACTTTATTAATTACTGATTGGTCACCCTTTCTACGTGATATTGTTCGTGTTATTAATAAGAACAGTCAAAACTTTTTTGCTGAACAGTTATTAAAAGTAATTGGATATGAAAAAACTGGTTTTGGTACAGCGAATAATGGCATTAAATACTGTGAAGAAGTATTTACTCAAATGGGAATTAACACTGATGGATTGAATATTGTTGATGGCTCAGGATTATCCAGGTTAAATCTAGTATCACCAAACCAGATTAATACCTTATTAAATTATATGTATAAGAGCGATTCTTTTACTCCATTTTATAATTCATTACCAGTTGCCGGTGTTGATGGTACACTTGCAAACAGGATGAGAAAATCAAGAGCAATGAATAACGTGAGAGGCAAGACTGGTTTTCTTGGTTCAGTAAGAACACTTTCAGGTTATATTTATACTGGTGATAAGGAATTAGTCTCTTTTTCATTGATGGCAAATAATTTTACAGTACCTACAGTTCTCGCAGATAATCTGCAGGATTTAGTTTGCCAGAGGATTGCAAGTTTTAAAAGAAAATAGGAGTTGAATTGGAAAATAATTTAATTGAAGATATAAACACACTTATTAAAAGAAGAATTGAAGAATACGAAACTCTTTTATCAAAAGGTATTCAACCATATGCATATTCTTTTGATGTTGACACATATTCAGAAGATATAAAAAATAATTATGAAGATGGCGTTGAAAAAATTGTTTCAATTGCCGGAAGAATTATGGCTATCAGAAGAATGGGAAAAGCTTCCTTCGCACATATTCAGGATGCAAAAGGTAGAATACAGATTTATGTAAAGAAAGATGATATAGGCGATTACTACGATAATTTCCGTTTGTTTGATATAGGCGATATTATTGGTGTTAAAGGTTATGTGTTCAAAACCAAAACAGGAGAAATATCTGTTCATACAAAAGAGCTTGTGCTTCTGACAAAATCTGTAAGACCAATTCCAATTGCAAAGGAGACAACTGATGAACAGGGAAACAAAATAATCCACGATCAGTTTTCTGATAAAGAATTGAGATACAGGCAGCGTTACCTTGATCTGATTGTTAATCCGGATATTAAAGATGTTTTCGTTAAAAGAAGTAAAATCATTTCTTACTTACGAGCATTTTTAGATAAAAATAATATTCTTGAAGTCGAAACTCCTGCTTTACAACCTTTATACGGTGGAGCTTCTGCGAGACCATTTGTCACTCACCATAATGCACTAGATATTCCTTTATATCTTAGAATTGCAGATGAACTTTATCTTAAAAGATTAATTGTTGGCGGTTTCGAAGGTGTTTATGAAATTTCTAAAG
>CAZQSR010000161.1:0-4737 GCA_964596145.1 uncultured Ignavibacteriaceae bacterium | reverse complement strand
TATTGAATGATGTTATACTCATCTTAACATGACCTCAATTTTGTCTATCACTGTTTCCGGTAAAAGATTTTTTCCACAATTAAAATGATTAAGCGGACATTCATTATATCCATGAATACCGCAAGGTTTACATTTAAGTTCTAAGGAAATAAAATCACTGCCATTACTATATGGATAGAAGCCAAAACCTGGTACAGTTGAAACGTAAATTGTCAACACTTTAATTCCAGCCGCCATTCCCATATGTGTTGGAGCACTATCATTTGTTATAAGCAATTTACAATGTCTTAATAATTCCACACTTTCAGGAATTGTAAATTTTCCGGCAGCGTTAATTACATTTTCTTCTAATCCTGATCGTACCTTGTTACATAACTCCATTTCTTTGTCTGAACCAATTAAAATGACTTTATATTCTTTTTCGACAAGATGTTTAATAACTTTTGAATAATATTCTGATGGATATTTTTTTGTTATCCATTCGCTTCCAGGAGAAATTGCAATAAATCTTTCACTTTTTTGTGAAGTTATGAATTCATTAATTTTTTGTAATGATTCATTTGAACATTTAATTATCGGAAAGACTTTCCATTTTTCATATTCACAGTTATCTACAAAAGATAAATTTCTTTTTACTTCATGACTTTTGTAATCATAATGAACAGTTGTTCTGTATGCGAACGGAATGCTGCTGGTATTGAATCCATAAGTATCATTTATTCCACTAAATATAGAAATTAATGCTGAACGAAAAGAGCGATGTGGAGATATTAGTTTTGTATAATTTTTCTTTTTTAATTCTTTTGCAAATTTAATTGTACTTAAAATTGATTTGTGTTTTTCTTTTTTATCAAGGACTATAACATTATTTACAAACGGAGAAGATTCAAATATTTCTTTACTTTTAGGAATAGTGATGACATCAATTTCCGAATCGGGATATTTTTCTTTTAACTTTTGAATCAATGGCAAAGTAAGAATACAATCACCAATAAAGGCAGTCTGAAGAATTATTATTTTTTCAATTGTATTAATCAATACTTCCACCTGTTATGCATCCAGAACCATTGTTCTGGATTTTGTCTGATATATTTTTCAAGAATTGAAGCATAACGCTGTGTTAACACATTTACTTTTTCTTCTTCGCTGTCGGTTAAATCTTTATAATCAATTTCTTCAAGAATTATTTTATATGTATAATCTTTCTGCCTTACAGTTAGCCCAACTATAATAGGAGAATTATTTTTTAATGCTAACACTGCTGGTCCTGTGTAAGCAGCCGATTTTATTCCAAACATATTAACAGTTGTTGCATCAGCAGGACCTCTTTGATCAGCAACCATTGCAATTATATTTTTTTCAAGTAATGCTTTGTAGACTTGTCGGATTGAAGCACCAAGTGGGATAACTTTATTTATCCATTTTTCTCTCATTTCAGTCATCCACTTATTTACAAAAGGATTTCTCTGGTTTTTAACAACAACATTGAAAGGTATTCCAACTTGCAAACTTGATGATAAAGCACAAAATTCCCAGTTGCCAAAATGTCCCGATAACAACACAACTCCTTTTCCCAAATCATATTTTTCCTTTATCAATGAAATATTAGTGAACTTAACAAATTTTTTCATTTCTTCTTCTGAAATAACTGGCAGACTTAATATTTCCACCAAGGAAATAGCAAAGCTAATATAGGAATTATACGCAATTGTTTTTATTTCTGCTTCACTTTTAGAGGGAAATGCAAGATGAAGATTTTTAAAAACAATTTTTTTTCGGATTGGAATAATATAAAAGAAGAAAAATGCTAGTAACCTGGCAAATTTTCTTGCTTTAGTTAAACCTATTAAACAGACAAAGCGGCTTAATAAGATAAATAAAAAATATTCTAACTGGTTCTTCAATCAAATTAACAACACTTAATTTGTAGCTATACGTCTTGTCCAGTCATCATCTCTCAATTCACCTCTTAAAGTTGAATGAATCAGAGTATAATCAGAAAATCCTGTAATATCGGCAAAGACAAAAATTACTCCACCTTCAAGAGAATTATAATGCCAGATTTCATAAGGTTTAGTATCAACCTGGTTCGGGAATCTTTCAATCTCACTGGGTTCTCCATACATTATATAAACTCTTCCTCTATCACTTCTCCAGCCTTTTTTAGTAATGGTAGAGAATTTGGCGTTTGTATAATCAACTCGCTTTAGATATTCCATTTTAAATTCATTTTGCGGTGTAAAAGCTATTTCATCACGCTTCTTCCAGAATTCAAATAAGAAGTTGCGCTTCCCTTCAACATCTTTTAGCTTAGACCATTTATCAACTTCCTGAGAAGTTGCGATATATTTTGAAACTGCATATGATTCATTTAGTTCATCTTCTTCCATTGAGCCATATTCTGATGATAAAACATCGTTCTGTATAGCTTGCTGCTGCATAGTATCAATTATTCCAGGGTTGTAAATATAAATTTTTCTGGAAGTTAAAGTAGATGAATTTAAAAGTGAATCCGAGACGGCAATAATTAATGTATAAGTACCGGAGGGAATTTTTGAAACATTCAATGCTCCAGCTTCTACTACATCAGGTTTTTTCCGGGAAATAAATCTGCTTTTCTTTATTACGGAAATGTTATTAGAATTAAACAAAATTTGTTCAACTTTTAATAATTCACTTTTTGCATTCGACATTACGTTATAAATTTCCGTATAGAAATATAATACAGGACAATTCTGTCCATAGATAAAAGTGGGGTTTGGTACTACTTCGTAACTGTTTTTATAAAATACAGAGTTTGTCTGTTCACTTTGAACAATGGAACTTGCAAGTTGAATATCACTTATGCTTATTTTTTCTTTAACTTTTGGAAAGATTTGAAGTGAAAACTTTATAGAATCGATAGAAGCATTATTGTTTAAATCTCTTCCTATCAAAGTACATAAATATTTTCCCGGTTGAATTACAAAACCAAGATTTCCGATTAAACTTTTTGATTGATTTGAATTGTCTTCAATAATAATTGATTTGAACTGATATTCTTTATTCATCAAAACATCAAGGTTATTTTCTTCTGTAAGAATAATTCTGAATGCACCCTGAATAAATTTTGAACTATCATCAGAAACAATTTTAAAATCAGGTTGATAAAAAGAATAATAAATTTCAAGATAACTGCTGCTGTCATCGTAGTTGAAGCGTGCATAATCCCAATCGAAACGAAAGTTAGTTTGAGTAAACGAATTTGTTATCAAACAAATAAGAAAAATTATAATTAGTCTTGTTTTCATAATGTTGCTATTTAACTAAATAAAAAAGGCGTCTAAATAACTTAGACGCCTGATAAAAAAAATGCTTGTTCTACTGTAAGGATAATTTAACAGTGAAAACATGATTAGGATTTGGGAATTCTTTAACCTGCTGGAAAGCATAGTCAAATACAATCCCGATTTCATCAGAGAAGTTATAATCAACACCAGCGCCAAAAGTTAATCCATAAATTGATTGTGATTGATTCTGAAGTTGTAAATTATAACCACCACGAACAAAAAAGTTTTTCATAAATCCGTACTCTAATCCAAAACGAATCTGATCTTCGAGTGCATTGTTATTTACGAATGTTGTTCCAACCATAATTTCATTTTGTTCGTTAATAGGATATTGATAAGCAACACTTAATTCAAAGAAACTTGGAATTTGAAATGTTTCTGTAACAGCTTCAAATGTACCGTTTATTGAACCAGGTTGACTTAATGGGATTGATGTTTTTCCCTGCAAATCCTGACCGGTGTATTGCATATTAGTTCCAATATTTTTTACAGCAGCACCAATTGAAAGATTTTGCTGGAATCTATATTGAACACCAAAATCAAGAGCAAAACCAACTGCACTTGCATTCATAATAGTTTCGCTTATAACTTTTGCATTAACACCAATTGTAACTCTATCAGTAATAATTTTTGAGTAAGTTAGTCCGGCAGTAATAAAACTTGGTGAATATGATGAACCTGTGCCATCAGGAGCTTCAAAAGTTGTCACGGGAATATCACCAAAATCCATAGTTTTAAAACTTAAAGCCAAAGAACCAAAACTACCAAGAGATGTTCCTATAGCAAAATAAGAAATATTAATATCTGCTAGATAAGACATCTGACTAAACATAGCTTCACTGCGCTGGGAAATATCCAGTCCTGCAGGATTATAATACAATGCTTCAAGTCCAATTACATTAGATATGAAAGCACCACCTGTTGCAATACTTCTAGCACCAACAGGTATTAATAACTGTTCTGCTCCAGTTGTACCTTTTCTTGATGGATCACCAGCAAAAAGAGATATGTTAACGACAACCAAGATTAGAAATATTATCATTCTTTTCATTTTAATTTCTCCATTTCTTCTTTAATTTCACAGCAGCTGATAAAAATACCAGCTGCTGCAAATATTAATCTAGAATCTTTGAATTTGTTTCTGTGGCATAATTATCGCAAACTTCAATATCTTCTCGCCGTAACCGGGAGCGGATACTATCGCCAGGTACATTCCTGATGCAACTCGCAAACCATCTTGATTTTGTAAATCCCACCTTAAGAATGGTGAAGTTGGTGTCGATTTGTCAGCGGTTGTTAATGTTCTTATTAACGTACCAAAAAGTGTAAATATTTTAATAGTTACATTCGTTGGTAAATTAGAGAAAGTAACAAACGCATCATCAGGATTTGTAGATGCATTATAACT
>CAZQSR010000160.1:0-4777 GCA_964596145.1 uncultured Ignavibacteriaceae bacterium | reverse complement strand
GCCCCTTGAAAAATGTCTTTAGCCGAATAATTATGTCGTCAAAATTTGATTTATCAGGAATAGTTGTATCCGGCTTTGCTGGATAAGAAAAAATTGTCTGGAATTTTTCCCGTAATGTTTTGCTTAAATCAATAATATTGATGCAAAAGGGGTTTCGTTCAAGCTGGTCAACTCCTTCAGTTGTAAGTATTATTATACGCAGGTTAAGGCCCTGTTTAAGAGCATATGAGCACCATTGTGAATATATCGAATAATGGGCATTATATATCTCTACCGGCTCTCTAAGGACTATTGAATCGCCATCCTTAGGCGGTTCCTGATGAACATCCGGATAGACCAGCAACTGCTCATAGAAGACATTCCTGAAATAAAGCTGTAAAGATTTTGTTACAGAGACATTGTTATCTACAAGGACCAGTCTCATCAATATTATCCAGTGATATTTCTCAATTTTCTGAATTCGTTGAATACGTTGTTTTCACCATTAATAAAGCATGTTTCGAATTCCTTGACATTTTTTATGCTTTCAAGCGATTTACATTTGCTAATAAACATATTTAAATTTTCATCATATTCAGAAGGTTCCAGATTATCCCATCTCTTTCCTTTTTTCACTTCTTTCAGGTAATTCATAAAAGCATCTTCATTTTTTGAACAGTCGTTAAGCCCATGAAAATCAATTAATACAGGAATGAACTTCTTTAAAGAATCATAATATTTTTTTTGGGGTGATTCTCTAATATATGCATTCCATATATCATTAAATACATTATCTTTTATTTTTTCATTCTCTAAAGCATCCGGCTCAATACGATGAAAATCATTAAGTAATTTATTTATTCTTTTATCTCCACCCTCAAAATATCCTACAAGAATATCTAATGTTTCCTCTATCTTTTTCCTTAAAGACTCGTCTTTTGATATTGTGTTTTCGGAATCTCCGACTTGTGTGGAAGAATGGATTAGAGCAATATAATTTATTTGTTTTTCATTCGTTATGTTATTTTTAACTTTAGTTAAAAATTCATTAAATGACTCTTTTGTATTTCCTTCTTTAGGAAGATCTATGAATCTGATACAATCTTTTTGATAGTTATTTACTTGGTAATCTTTCAGAAAGTTATCACTACCAGTTATCTGTTGATCTTTTACGGTAATAATTAAAACTCTTCTATTGTTCATTATAATGTCTCCTCCTAAGAGCCAAATAGTATTTTAACCAGGTTATATTTCACCTGAAAATCATCTTTAAGTATCAGGCCATCCTCAATACCCGTCATCAATGATTCCGGCGGTCTGAATATTATGTATTTTTGATATTCGGGCTTGATATTTCTATTCCATTCAGATCTTCCTCTTCCTGTTGTTATAACAAGCCTGAAATGGTCTTTAAAATATTTTTTTTCTACTACTTCTCTTTCAATAAATTCGTTAAATTTATCTTCAGTATAACCCATAGCCTCGATCATACTGAGGTGAACAACAAGAAAATTTATGTTTTCATCTATTTTGAGCTCAGGCTTACCTTCTATATTTTCTTCAGCACAAATATCTAAAAATAAATGCTCTTTGAATAATTCCAATTTTCCATTTTCAAATGCTCGATTAAATATGCGATTGTCATATATCTTTATCCTTGTAAGCAATGCTTCGATAAAATCCTGCTGCTCGAAGGAGGAGGTTTTATTTGTATCCCAGTCAGGACATCCTCTACTAAATCTTGGGAAATATTTCTGTCCTAATATACACTGACCTCTGTGGTCAATTTGATCTTTTTTCTCTATTTCGTCATCTTTCCCATGCTTGAATTTTATAATCTTTATTCCGTCTATGGTTTTATTATCTTTTATTATTTGTCTAAGATTACTGTATTCTAGATCAGTTGTATTAAGTTTTCTAATTGCCAAATTGTTATCCATAATAAATAATGGGGTATCCCCAAAACACAAACAAATTGATTTTATTCCACGAATCCAACTTCCATTCCAACGCTTATAAATTCCGTCATTTTCTATTATACTGGCAGCATTCACTCGCAATTCCAGGATTCTAATAACACCTTGATCTGCCAGCTTGGAAAAAATCTCCTCTTTTTCTTCAGTACTTTCTGGAACAATTGCGAACTTGAAACGGCTTGCATTTTCATTATCTTCATTACCTATACTTTTAATTTCTTTAAATACTTTAAATATTTCACCTTTCCAGATTGAAAATGATTTTTTAATTTCCCCTTTTTCTTTACATGTTTGATCTTCTTCGACATTAGATTTTATCCAAGGAGCGTCTTTTCGCTTCATGTGCACTTTACTGAATGTATTGGTATAAAGCATTGACGCGCATATCTTGTCCTGTGAGCTACCACCCATACGCGGAGAGCCTGACTCCATGGTAACTGATTGTTCTTCTATCCGTCTTAACTCATCTTCAACTTTTATCAGCTTACTTTTTCCGTCTTTAGTCTTTGTTTCCATAATCTTTGACTTATTGCCCAGCCATACAGTTACTTTAAACTGCTTTTCTTGAAATTTTTCCTCAGTTGATGGTTCGATTAAAACATTGAAATCAACAGGTTGAGTTTTATCAATCGCGTGCTTAAAATTACGCAGAGTGTTTTCAAATATTGTAAATAGTGCATGACGACCTACAATACCATTTGGAAGGAATACACTAAACTCCTCTGAGTCAAGAACATCCTTAATATCTTCCAGGATAATTTTATCCTTGGCCAGTATTGATTTATATTGTCTATCTTTATCTTCCTTTATAAGGGCTGACAAGTCGATCTCTTCGCTTCCTTGCCCCTCCATATTTTTTGAATCTTTATATTTAACATTGATTTTTACTATGTTAACGCCTTCAGAATGGGCAATGGTGCCCAAGAATAGCGGATTTGCAATGAATTCGCTGATAACCTCATACCATGTTTTAATCTCACCGCCGCAGGCAAAATCACGTGTGACACCGCTCCAGAAAGCAGCTTTGTTCCTGATATATCTGAGTAGATGTGCTATATCCTTATCCAATGCCGTATATTTTTCTATCTCAATATTTATATTTTTCAACCATTGTTCATCTTGTTCTATATCATTATCAATAATCTTCTTTAAGTTTTGTATCGCCTTCACTTCTTTTTCTGATTTGTTCGCATAATACCAGGAAAGAGCAGAAAGGCTGTGCGCGGCTATGTTGTGAGCAAACGAATCTACCAGGATAGAAGTAATTGCTGATTTTATTGTATCATTTTTAATTTTTGCAACAGTTACACCCTGTGCAAACTGCAGGAATAATTGATTTGCAAGGATCTGGAAGAAATTTATTTCTACCGATTCAAGTCTATTTCGCGAGTAAATATAAATAACACCTGCAGGAATATCAGAGGTTGCTACAAAACAGTAAAGATATTTCCATTTAAATACCTTATGTTGAATATACAGGATTTTGAAGAGGTTTTTATACCGATCTTCATTTTCTTCTGTCATGTTTTTTAAAAAGTCAATTGTCTTATAATCTCCATCGAATTTAACCATTATTCTATTCAGGCAACTTTGTATATCGGGTAACTTAATACAGTTATCTTTATTAAAACATGGACACTTCCTTTCATTGCATTTGTATTCGTTACAATCACATTTGATTTTAATAACATTTTTTCCATCATGTTCAAATTCAAACTCATTAGAATCTCTTGAATATAAATGGTATCTAATACCAAATTCGTCTTCATCTGTTTTCACAAACTTACATGTTTTAATTTCTTTTTCTACGAGATGATCATTGTCTTTGCGTGGATCAATGAGCATTTCCGTTAACGAATAACAATCTTTCCCAGCGATAAAAGATTTGAATTGTTTCAGTACCACACTCATGGCAGATGATAATCCAAACTCAAGGATATAACTATCTATCCATTTTTTTATGGAAGAATCATAAAAAGAAATAGTCCCAGTAATTTGATTATTAGTTTTTTCAGAATCTGTGTCATCAGTTTTAGTAAAATCATTTAACAAACTCTTAAGACTATAATTTATTCCAAATATTTTTTTGATTTCTAGGCGTTCCTTAAGATATCTAGAAATACTGTTATTATTAATAGATTCCTCCAGATATTTTGAATCGAAAAATAGCGTATTTATAACCTTATTCTGGCTATCATTAATATTCATATTCAACTAACCTCCATAATAGTTATCCAAGCTGCAGTTATATTTCAAGAGCTCATCTTTTATGGATGAGCTCTTGACAGGCATCAATAAAAATATCTTATCAAGAATCCAACTCCACGATCTTTCCATTCTTCATTTTCATAAGTCTTACAGCAGATCGAGTGTCTCTGTTCGGCAGGAAAGTGATCTTTTCTGCAGCGCCTGTAAAATCTTTCAAATTATTAATGTATTGCCTTACTTTTTCGACATCATTGCCATTTTTTTCAATGGCTTGTGAAACAATTTTAACAAAATCATAAGTAAAAGCATAATTCAAATTCGCCTCTTTGGAAAATTTCTCTCTTGTAAGTTCAACAAACCTCTTGCTGAACAGAGGCGCTGCAAACACTATTCTGTCTGTAAAAGCCTGTGGCAATTGGTTTATTACTGCCTGAACCGGAGGGTTGGCCATAGATGTATCAGATAGGATTGGCAAATTTATATTGTATTCCACCATTTGTTTTAAAATAATCGGATAAGCAGTACCATAACCATAAGTTAAAATTGCATCAGGATTTGCCTTTTTAATCTTTAATATCTGTTCCCTGAAATCACTGTCTTTTTCGCTGTATGGT
>CAZQSR010000159.1:0-4787 GCA_964596145.1 uncultured Ignavibacteriaceae bacterium | reverse complement strand
ACATAAGCAAGTAGAGGGTCATTTTCATATGTCATGAATTAATTGGCTCTAACGCCCGCGTGTATGAAACGTTTGGCATTTCGAAGCGATTACCTATCAAGTTGCAACTACTTTTGATACGAGCTGTACAGTTCGGTAACGCACTGACTGCCAAATGTTTTATACACGATGTTGGGGGCAGTTATTATTTTAAAAATCCATATTCATAAATCTTTGGTTCAATTTTCTTTTCGATTAGTCTAAGACTTTCTCTTAACCCTCTAATCAATTTCATATATGTTTCGTCATCGCTTTTATTATTCATTTTTCCTGCATCATTTCTGCCTTGAAAATGTTCTCTTATGTCGTATAATGAAGCGTTTACGTTGCAATTTGGTTGTTTGTGATAATATTTCCAAATCTCTCTACCAGCATTAAAAACTTCTTGTGCTTCAGTCGAGAACACTAATGCGGTCGTTCTTTGTTCTTGTAGACCGAATAAATCTCCAATGTTATCTTGCTTAAGTTTACCTTGGATATATTTTGTCATAAAGTTACTATCAAACTTTTCCTTTGAATTAATTTCACTTTCCGCAAATGGAATCCAGTGATTTACACCGTATTTTGATTGTATTTCATTTTGAAATAATGTGTATGTCAAGCAATCGTTCTGAAATTCAGAATCATTTTTCCAACCACTATTGGGGTAAAGAAATTGGTCACGGTCATTAATCCATGTAGCTTCTATACTTTTGCGAACGGCGAAACATATTCCACATTCTATTAAGTTTTTATCGTATATCTCAACACCACGAATAAGTGCCAATTGGTCTTTATTATTCAAAATATTTATAGTGCTATTAGATTGAAAATCATTAAGTGTAACACGAGCAAGCCAACCTAAGTAAAATCCATTTTTAATTTTAAAAGAATTTACCCATTTGCTAAAATATTCTGAATCGGAATAAGAATAGAAACCATGTGTTCCAATATCTCCACCTTTTTCATCAAAAACATCAATGTCAATTTCTTCAAACTGATTCTTTATTTTTGTATCCCAAATTTTAAAACCAATTGGAAATTTACCTTTTACATTATCAAAAGTCCATGCCGGCACAATAAATGCCCTTACTAATTTTGCCTGAAAATTTTGTCTAAAAGTCTTAAAATGAGAACCTGTTAAGGTTTTTAACTTAGAAAACTCACCAATCATACAACCACCAATTTCATAGTATATGCGAATTAGGAATTGTGCAAATAATTCACGATTTGCATCTTCTAATTGTTTTGCATACTGTTCATGGATTTTACTTACCTGAATATTTCTCCTTCCGCTGCCAATTCTATTATCACCCTCAGCGTATGGGGGGTTAATATAAATCAATAGTTTTTCTCTTTTCTGCGGGTTGCTTATAATTTCTTGAAGTGGCTTTGGTAATTTGTTGAAATCGTCGTTTAAAAAGTCGAATTGAAAAACGTGGTCGTCAAGTAAGTTTGCCCCATTTTTTATTCGGTCGTGCATTACTTCAACATCTTGTTTGTCGAGTGTTGAAGCCCAAATATTGTATTTATTTGTTAGTCCATGAAGGAGATTGCCAGTGCCAGCGGCACAATCCCAAATATAATAATCGTCTTGCCAGTCTTCTCCAAGTACATCTGTTAGATATTTTTGTGAAAGTTCAACCCACATCTGGGGCGTGAAATAGCTCCCCTTTCTTTCTCGCACATCTTGCGGAACAAGTAAATCTCTACGTTCTACTATGTAATCCCAATACTCTTCTTTGGGCGGGCGGTCGAAACGATTCCAAAATTGTGTGTGAGCAACTTGTTTATCAGAAAAGTCTGTCCGTTTACTACTAAACATTCCTGCATCATCAAATTTTCTATCAAGTTCGTAATGGTCATGCCTTAATAAAACAAATAATTTTTCCTTTAATGTATTGTTTTCTTGTGAAAGTAAGTCGGCTAAATAAAAATCACCGTCAATGATTCCGCCTTTTTTCGCTATGTCCCAATTAACAGCAATTGTCGGTTTTACAGATTGTAGCCACTTGTTATAAATGACCATGAAATTGTTTTTGTCAATCTTGGTCTTTGTAAGTCCAAATTTCCCAACAACAAAATTGCTTTTAATAAATTTCTTGAGTTCTCTATCGTCCTTGTCATAATTGAATAGTAAAGTTTTCTGGTCAATTGTTGATTTTACTTTTTCGTGAACAATTTTAAATTCTTTTGTTTCGTAATCTGATGGCGTTACATTCCAGTTAAAATCGTTTTGGTAAAAAATATCGTGAATCTCGTTGTATGGTATAAATGCAATTTTCTCACCGTCAAAAGCTCCAAGCATTGGCGGTGGTAGAAACTTATCAAAAGTCCGTGCTTTTCCAATTGTGAGTATAAGTTGAACAATCGAATTATAAATATCCGACGAGCCTTTTTTCGCTTCTGCCCAAAGTAATGATTCTTGTTCAAATAATTCCTTTTGGCTTTGGTGCATACAAACACAAAAGTCAATATTTCCAATCTCTTTTGTACAATCATAAATCCAAAAGTAATCAGTAGCAACTTTGTTCTTTAATTCACCTTCTCTAATGTTCGAATATTTCATTTTTCTGTCTGTATCTTATATGCTGTGTCGTTCTTTATAATTGCCCCCAACGGACAGCGGTATGTTTTGTTGCCGACTTCGGAGCACGTCACTATCAACCCGTGACAAAGTTTGAAGCGAGCCACAGCCGTTGATTTCAGCACTAACTCGGCAATAAAATATACCGCATGTTGGCGGTAGTTTTTCTTTATAAATGTATCACTTTATAATTATATTTATCAGTTAATCTGTCTGTTACAATTGACCGATGACATGCTTCTGGAAATTCTTCTACACAAAAGAAAGCCACACGGTTTGCCCCAACTTGTTCAAGTTTTTCAATGAATGTTTCAAAGTCAAAGTTTTTTAAAATCTTATTTTTATATTCGATTACAAAAACTTTTCCTAATTCATGTCTTTCCCTTTTTAATTCACCTTTTTCTAGGTCAATTTCTTTTTGCAGTCCTCTAATTTCACTTGTTGGGGCTAATTCAGGCACGTAACCATATTTAATTTCTAATTCATTTAATTTTTGTTGAAGTCTATTGCTGTTTACAAAAGAATATTTTGCACCTCGTACACCTCTTCTTTGTCTTATGTCGCAGAATGTGTCAATGTTGTTCTTTGTCAATTTGTCAAAAAACTCTTTTTCTGTTGAGTTGTAAACTCCGATTGTAAAAAATTCCATATTATTTGATTTTTCTTTTTGAAGTCATATCTATTTCGCCCCATAGATTTATTGGGCTTTTACCACCGTTAATAAGTAAATTAACCTCGTTTTGGTCCATTAATTTGCCATTTTTAGTAATGTGTTGCATTATTATACCTTCTTTTTGTAATGACAGACCGATTAACTTACTGCGATGGCATTCTTCTGGATTTAATTCGCTACACATAACTGCAACATTTAATCCTTTTTCATTGGCTGTTTTTAATCTTTCCAATCCTTTGATAAAAAACTCTTTTTTTTCAATTTTACTATAATCTATTTTCCTTGCTTCTTCATGTTTTTTGTCTGTGTACTCAATGTAGCAAGTTGGGTCTTTTGGTAATCCTCCCAATACATCTCCTAAATAAACATAAGTAAATCCTTTTTGCTTAAGCAAATTTGAAAATGCTTCACGATTAAATGTTGGAGAAAATTTTGAATATGGCGAAGAACGAACATCTATAAGGTATTCAATATTGTATGTTTGAAGCAATTTAATAAAATCTTCAAATTCTCTATTCCCGTGTCCAATCGAAAAAATCATACTTGCCCTCCTAATTGATTTTCAAAATGTGAAAATGAGTTTCCATCAAAAAGGTCTGGAATTGTAATCAATGCCGTTATTTGTTTCCAATGCTGTCCTTGCCAGGCTCTTGTAAGTCCAATCCGCACATAGCGATTTGGATTATTATTAAAATTCCTTACAATTTGAGCGGAGTAATTCATATTTCTAATACTTATTTGATATCTTACAAAAGCCAAAGTTAATAAATCAGTAACTGGAACACGCTCATAAAGATTGCCTTCCCAATCCACAAAGTTAATTCTTACTTTAAACTTCTCGTACTGTTCATGCCAAATTCTTCCAATGCTTTGTGCTTTAACTATAAAGAGAGATTTATCTTGACGTTCAATTGCATTATTAAGATTAGTAATAGCCATTCTATTCACAACTCTTAAAATTTCTTCATTAGTTAAATGTCTAATGAAACGAGGTGCAAAATTTTCATTTATTATCCAATCTTCAGTATGAAATGTTTGGTCAGGTCTGTACCTTCTGAATTCAATTTCAACTAAATTAAAATGGTTTACAACCTGTGTCGTGCCGTGCATTAAAAAATCTCTGTCTAGTCCTGTTGGGAAAACCGGTCTTACAAAATTCCATGTCTGAGGGTCAATTCCAGACACACAAACATTACCACTATTCATTCTTGTAATACCAGTAATGATAATTTTTTTGCGGAATAATCCCTGATTTCTGCATGTATTACAAAGTTGTCCTGCATTTGAAATTATTGGTACAGGTAAATCTGTTCCGCATGCTATACATTTTGTTTGTGTTACTGGCATATCACTGTCTTTTTAAAATTACCGCCAACGTTTGGCGGTATGGTTAGTTGCCGATTTCGAAGCACTTTCCTATCAAGTTACAACTACTTTTGATACGAGCTGTGCCACTCGAATACCCACTGCACCGGCAATTAACTATACCGCGTGTTGGCAACTGGTGTT
>CAZQSR010000158.1:0-4844 GCA_964596145.1 uncultured Ignavibacteriaceae bacterium | reverse complement strand
AATCGAGTTCATCTTGCAATGATGCTAAAGGAAGGAGCAAATGTACTTTTACTTGACGAACCGACTAATGATCTTGATGTAAATACTATGCGTGCTCTTGAAGAGGGACTTGAAAATTTTGCTGGTTGTGCTTTAATAATAAGTCACGATAGATGGTTTCTAGATAGAATTTCTACTCATATCCTTGCATTTGAAGGAGATAGCAAAGTAGTCTTCTTTGAAGGGAATTATTCTGAATACGAAGCTAAGCGAAAAGAAAAACTTGGTGCTGCTGCTGAGCAGCCACATAGAATTAAATATAGACATTTAACAAGATAGTTTATTTGAAAGATTCATTTATGAAAAACAGATTTTCTTTTATTATAATATTGTTTCTTGTTTCATTTATACAATCTTTTTCACAGGAACCAGTGGAAGAAAAATTACTACCACTTTTATCAAGTTTACCCGGTTTGCCAACTGATGGAAATGATGCTTTTATTAAGTGCCAACCAGATTGTATCATCGAAAGCACTGTTTTAAAAAACTATAAAGCAAAAATTTCTCTCTATGAAACTAAACTTAAAAATATGAACCCGGGGAATATAGATATTAATGCTTATATGTCTCCCGGAGGGACAAGCGCTCCAACACAAGCAGAAATTATGTTATTACAGGAAATGGGACAAATTGGAAATGCTATGCAGGAACTTTTACCAATAAATCAAAATGAAGGTAATGTTAGCAATTCCTACAATGAAAAAATGGTTGCATTAAATGAAGACGTCTTAAAACAAATTAATAACTGTCCTCAGGATAAAAATGATAAAACAGAAAATCCTCCTCGTGATAAAGCTTGTGTTAAATCTATTCTTGAGAATTATAAATCAAATGCAAATGAACTAGTGGTTGAATATTTAAAAGAGGTGGCTCCAATTCTAGATGAATACAAAAAAAATCTTCATCTAAAATTTGATAAGGTAGAAGACTTGTTTTTACAGATGGATTATGGTAAAAAAGCTACAATGAAAAGTATGGGTATCATGGTTTTCAATATGCAAGGACAAATCTATGCAAGTATGGAAAATTATTCTGCAATGATTACCGATGTATGGACAAAAATATGTTCCTGGCAATCGGAAGTTGAAAAAATTGTTAATGCTACATATTAATGAATTCTGTAATTGTTATTACTTTTTTTTTGTTACATTTGCATAAAAAAATGGAGTTGATAAGTGATGTTAAAAGATAAAATAAATGAAGACTTGAAATCAGCGATGAAATCTGGAGATAAAGTTCGTCTTGAAACTATTCGCTCAATTCGTGCTTTGATACTTGAATTTGAAAAAAGTGGAAGTAATAAAGAACTATTGCCAGAAGATGAAATTAAGATGCTAAATACTGCAGTCAAAAAACGCAAAGAAGCTATTGAGCAATTTACTAATGCTAACAGGCAGGAACTTGCGGATAAAGAAGCTGCTGAATTAAAAATACTTATGGAATATCTTCCAAAGCAGCTTAACGAAGAAGAAATTTTTGAAGAAGTAAAAAAAGTTGCTACTGAAATAGGAGCTAATGGAAAAGAGGATTTTGCCAAACTTATGCCTGCAGTGATGAAATCATTAAAAGGTAAAGCTGATGGAAAAATTATTAGAAATATTGTTGAAAAATTTCTTGGTGCAAATTGAATTATATTGATGTAATAATTATTGTAGCAGGAATAATAGCATTTATTCTTGGCTTTAAAGATGGATTTGTTCGCAAACTCATTGGCTCAATTGGATTTTTTCTAGCTATTTTTCTTGCGTTTAAATTTTCTTCAAATCTCGGACAAGTATTAGATAATGTATTCGGATTTGAGAAATACTTCGCTGATATAGCAGGAGGATTTTTAATATTCCTTGTAACAATCTTAATCACATCAATTATTAAAAGAGTTGTACATCCATTCGATAAAGTCAATAACCTGATAAACAGAATTGTTGGTGGTGTAGTTGGATTTATTCAAATTATGTTTTTCCTCAGTGCTGTTTTTTTTCTGCTTAACATTTTCAAATTTCCATCTGAGAATGCAAAGGCGAAATCATATCTTTATAGTTATGTTTATGAGATAATGCCAAAAACGTTTGATGTATTATCGGGATACACTCCTGATGCAAAAGATTCCATTAAAAATTATATATTAGAAAAAGATTCTTTGTAAATGGTTTCAAAAACAGTCTTAGAACAATTAGAATATCCAAAAGTTATTCAAGTAATTTCACGTCATTGCAAAACAGAACCCGGGAAAGAAAAAATACTAAAAACACATCCTTTCGAATCTTGCTTAGAAGCAATTGAAGAAGGTAAAAAAGTGAACCAGGCAAAAGAAATTCTTATTGCTACAGGTCATCCTCCTATTGAATATGTTCAGAATATTGAAAACGATTTAGCCTTAAGTAAAATTGAAAATGCAATTTTACCTGTCAAAAAAATTCTTGCTGTACTTGAATTGGCAGTGGTTTCAAGAAATGTTTATCAGTTTCTTAAGAATAATAACGATATTGCTCCTGATGTTTTTAAAATTGTAGAAAATATTTTTATCGATAAAGTATTTGAACATCATATCCTTAGTATCCTTGATTCTACTGGAGAAGTTAAGGACAATGCCAGCAGAAAACTCTCTGAAATTCGAAAAGAGATGAAAGAAAAAAATGAAGAATTATTAAGAGTTGTAAATCGATTAATAAAAAATTTAAGTGAACAGGAAATTGTTAGAGAAGAATATGTTACTCTGCGTGATGGAAGAATAGTTGTCCCGGTTAAAGCTGAACATAAAAGACATATTCGGGGTTTTATTCATTCAGAATCAGCAACAGGACAAACTGTATACATTGAGCCGCAGGAAACTCTTAATCTTAATAATGATATCGTTTCACTTTATTTTGCTGAACAGCGGGAAATCGAAAGAATACTTAAAGAATTAACTTCAAAGATTGGTTCATTAAACGAACAATTAATATTTTCACTTGAAGCAATTGGCATTGTTGATAGTATTTTTTCTAAAGCTGAATATTCGCGGGAATTACATTGTTCATTTCCAACTATTGATAATCACGCAGATTTATTTATAAAAGACCTTTACCATCCTTTACTATTACAGAAAATTGGAAGAGAAAATACTATTCCTTTATCTGCAGTTGTTAAAGATGAAAAAATTATTCTTGTTACAGGACCAAATGCAGGTGGGAAAACAGTAGCATTAAAGACCGTAGGTTTAAACTCGTTACTTGTCCAGAGTGGAATTCACATACCTGTTTCACCCGATTCTAATTTTCATTTCTTTGATGATGTCTTACTCGATATCGGTGATAAGCAATCAATTGAAGATGATTTGAGTACTTTTAGTTCACATTTGTCAAACATTAAGACAATTCTTGATAGAGCTACAAATAATTCATTAATAATTCTTGATGAAATTGGAACAGGTACCGAGCCATCTGCAGGATCAGCTTTAGCTGCGGCAATATTGATTCAGTTAAGAGATAAAGGTGCTCTTGTTTTTGCAGCTACGCATCTTGGAACATTGAAAATAATTGCACAATCAACTTCAGGTTTTCAAAATGCTTCAATGGAATTTGATACAAAGGATTTAAAACCTACTTATAAATTCAGACAGGGAATGCCCGGCTCATCTTATGCTTTTGAAATAGCCAGGCGAATTGGATTTGATGATAATTTTTTAATTCTTGCAAATCAATATGTTGAAACAGGACAAGATAAAATTGATAAATTGCTTGTGGAAGTTGAAAATAAATCCAATTCTTTAAAGTTTCAACTTGATGAAATTGTCCATGAAAATAAAAAACTTAAAGAACTAACCCATTCCTTTGAAAAAAAGATTGATAAACTTGAGAGAGAAAAAAAAGAAATTCTGAAGAAAACCAAAGAGGAAGGGGAACAGTTTCTTCATAGAATGAACAAAGCCGTAGAATTGGTTATTAAAGAATTAAGAGAAAATAAAGCTGATAAAGAAAGTATTAAAGTTGCAAGAGAAACATTGAAGAATCTGGAAGAAGAGAATAAAAAACTAATTAAAGAAGAACCACAGGAAGGAGAACAGGAATATTCATTCAATGTTGGAGATTTTGCTAAATTAAAAAAAGCTGAAACTGTCGGAAAAATAATTGAGTTATCAAAAGATAAAAAATCAGCTGAACTGCTGGTGGGAACAATTAAAATTCGTGTTAAGACGGATGAACTCGTTCCATCAAAGAAAGAAAAAATAAAAAGTACAGATTCAACAAGTAATTTTTTTGATGTTAAAGCTGAATACAGAATTGATATTCGTGGACAAAAACCCGATGGATGCGAATACAACATAATTAAATTTATTGATTCGGCTTATTCGTCCGGACTTGAACGTGTAGAGATATTACATGGTAAAGGAACTGGTGCATTAAAAAAATTAGTGAAAGATATTCTTACTTCTCACAATGGAGTAAAGAATTTTTATTTTGCACCTGTTGAACAAGGTGGAGAAGGTATCACAATAGTTGAGTTGAAGTAGAACTTCATTCAAAATTATTTTGTTCTCAATTTGAATCTTTTTATTTTTTGCTTAATCATAATGTGTGTGTGTTTTAATTTAACTTTAAGGTTGTGTGTTTAAGAAAATATTAATTGCTAATCGAGGTGAGATTGCTGTAAGAATTACCAAAGCTTGCAACGAGCTTGGAATTACTGCTGCTGCAATTTATTCAGAACCTGATAAAACTTCGTTACATACTCGCTATGCTGATGAATCTTATTTTATTGGTGGGTACTATCCATTGGAAAATTATCTTGATATTTTAGATAAAACTGAATAAGGATGGGTTAAAAAT
>CAZQSR010000157.1:0-4860 GCA_964596145.1 uncultured Ignavibacteriaceae bacterium | reverse complement strand
TTTTTGTTGCCGATTTCGAAGCACTTTCCTGTCAAGTTACACGAAAGTTTATTAGATGCAGAAACGCTGAAATACCCACTATCTCGGCAATAAAATATACCGCCTGTTACCAGCTGGCGTTCTGTCTTCTGTTCTTGTAAACCATTGTCATTATTGACTTTTCGTATCATTGTCAAGTTGCTTATATGTCTTGTGTCGGCTTGTGCGTTTGGGTATTTTTTATTTTCTAAGGGGTGGGAGATTTTTAATTTTTCCTCTTGGGTATGGCAGGCACACTCTTTGGCAAAGCTTTGGTTTAAGCGCTGGATAGTGGGGCTTTGACAATGTGTGTGACTGCTGCGTAGGCTCATTTTAATTTTCTTTAAGTTTTCTTTTAATCTTCATTCAATTCAGATTCTAAAAAAATTACGTATATTATCGTATGCTGGTTCATACGCTTTAAACTGTTTATTGAGAGGAAAACATTTTGCGTGAAGAATTGGGATTACATATTGTGTTCCTCCGGTAACCCGATACCTATTTCCACAAATCAACAGAAAAGGACTTTTCCCTATTGGTTCGTAATAGGGTGGTTCGTTTTGAATTCCAATTGCTTTTGGGGTCGATTTTTCGACAAATTCATTACTCGAAAAGTACATCCCTAATTTTTGCAGCCAGTAATTTACCTGAAGCGACATCGGAAAAATGTATTCAATGCTTGGGTTCTCCTCAATTATCCTCTTTATATTTTCAACACCTGCAATTGCCTTGTTTTTTGGGATATAAACGGTCTTACCTTTTGGAGCATGGGGCAAAGATGAATTGCAAAGATTTGTAATGTATATTTCTTCTTGTTTGATTTTACCGTTTGTAATATGAGTTATCTGATTAAAAGCCGATGCAGCCAAACCATATTTACTTTTAAATGCCCTGTCCTTGATAGTATTGTGGAAGAAATAATTTGCAAACAATACATATTCTGCCTGTGTGTCTGAAATTTGCAAACGAGGGTCGTGGCCGATTAGTAAGGCCCTTGGGGTATGTTCTTTTGGTTTCCAGTCGAGTGTTTGCATCTATCTTTGAATTATTTCTCTTTTAATTTTCTACCAAGTTCTCTAACCAAGTCCTCTTTCTCCTGTAGTTTTATTTTCAAATCAGCAGGTTCTTTCTTTAATTCAATTATTTCTTTTTTCAGTTGTTCAATTGTAATCTTTTTGAGGCTCTTGGGATCGATTGCTTTCAGTTTCTCAATAGATTTAATTGTATCTTCCAATTCCTTTACAAACTCGGGTTTTTCAAGGTCGTAATGGCTGAATGGATTCATTACAACTCCTCGATGAATAGTAATTTCATGAATTAATGCAGGGTCAAGGTCTGTTTGGGATTCTATGGCTGTCCAAAAGTCTTCGCTTGTTGTCTCTTTTTGGTTTTTGTGGTAGCATACAGGGATTTTCTGCTTATCACAAATGGTCTTTACAATTCTTTCAAATTCTGTTCTCAGATAAACGGCTGATGCTTTATAGTCCTTTTCAGAAAGATAATGTTTAGCCCTTTCCATATAACCGTTTTCATTGAATATTACCGGAATTTCAAAGTCGTTATCCCTTAATGATTTCGTATAAATCTCAGTATATTTCCACTTCTCAACTCCGAAATAATTTCGCACCAATTCATACCAAACTTTATCGTAGGTGGTCATTATCACCTGAAATTGCTTGTCTTTGTCAACTTCAATGAAGTGTTTTTTCAAAATATCAAGCAAGGGTAAACGGTTGCTCATATCCAAACCAATGAGCAAATCATCAAGGACAAGGATTTTTAATGCTCCTGTAAGCGGATTTACTTTTATGGATGCCAAATACAAACTTATTGCAAGTGCCGACAAACGGGCTTCATTGAGAAAAAGCTGATGTTTTGGAACTGCCTTTTCAAAGAAATCAATTTTTAAATTGATGTTGTTTCCTGTAAGTTTCCTTCTGCCTTGGTATTCCACTTTGTCAAAATCCAGCGAAATCTTAACATTTGCACCAAAATATTTCATAAACGTATTGGTGTCCGCTTCTATATCTTTGAGCAATTGCTTCAGACCGGGATTAAATTTTTCGGAAAGATAATTCTTTGTGGCTTCCTGCTGCCTTTTAATCTGCCTTTTGTTGAAAGTGTCGTTATGGATTGCCTGCCATTCTTTACCAATTTCCTTGTTTGAAAAACGATTAATGGAGTTGTATAGGATGTCTTTTACCAAAATATCAAACAAGTCAACCTTATCCTTATACCCCATGTGAGTTCTAAGCAGGCTCCTGTAATCAAAGAATCCTTTTATTTTATTAGCATCGGCAATAAGCGTTTTATCTGCACTGATGATTTCCTTATCGGTTAATTTCAGTTCAAAAGTGGTGGTCTTTGAGGTTTCGGGCGATTCTTTGATGTTAACCTTTATGCTGGCAGTGTTTTTTTGTGATGCTGGAACAAAAATATTTTCTTCAACATCAATTTTACCAACCGAAGATTTTAGAAAATCCTGAAGGGCAGTAAACAATGAACTTTTACCACTGCCGTTCTCGCCATACACCATCAGGTTTTTACCGTCTTTATCAAGGCAAATATGGTGCTCACCGTAAAATGCACGGTAGTTCTTTATGTGTATATCAGTTATTCTCATTTTTCCCTTCTATTATAGCAATCTCAGGAATTGAATTCATATAAAACAGGTTAACCCTTACCGGATGCTCTTTATCATTCAACCGGTCAAACACCGTTTTACAAATCTTCATTTTTTGCTCATCGCTCATGCCATCGGTAAACTCCGGCAACTCGCCAAGATGTTTGATGATTTCACGGTTGTGTTTTTTAAGCAATTCGGGGAAATACAATTCGTACACCATGCCGTCTATGATTTGCTCAAAGTAGGTGGGCATGAGTTGGTATTTAACATCATCTATTTCTGTCTCTAATAAGTCAATTAAGTATTTGGATAGAGATTTGAAGAGTCCTCTTACCTTTTCCTTAATTTTAGGGATGGGTAAGTTATTTATCATGTCTGTATTGAAATTTACCCCTTGATTATAACTTGAGCCTCTATACTTTTCCTTAATATAAAATAGAGGAAGTTTTGAGTTTATAATACTTAAAATCGCATAAAGGTCATCAGCATTTGTTTTGTCTTTGGTAATTATCAAAGTTGATTTTCCAGGGATTATCTCAGCATAATAATCCAAGCAGGCATCTAAAAGTGTAAGACCTTTTATGATTATTTTGGGTTTTTGTGACTTTTCGGAGTAACTGTTATTAAAGCCTTTGATGAACTTTTTCTTGTCAACAACTGGTGCTAAGTATTTGTACTTTTTAGTTGGATTCGATTTGTCCTTTAAATATGTCATTTCAGAGATTCCCCATCTTGAAACATACTTACTGATTGTGCCTGTATTGATTACTTTGAAATGCAAAACGGAATTAAAATCATTTGGTTTAATATCTTTTAGATATTCTTTAAGTTTGTATGCATCTGAAGTTGCACATGCGTTTTCACATTCACCATATTCAATAAATCTGTGAGGGATTGAATCAAAATACCTAAGTAAGTCAACATGCGGAGAAAATAGCCAATCAAATGCAAATGGCTCAGTGAGTTCGGATTTTAAAATGTTACCTAAATTCTGAATACTATTTTCGCTGAACTTATCTATTCCCAGATAATCGGATTCTACTTTACTTATAAATGTAATGATTGAATCAACTTTAGCTGTTTGAAATACTTTTCGACCAGCTTCAGCAATTTTATTGAAATTCATTTTAAGTTGTTTTCTTAGCTCATAGCCAAAGGGTTTAGAAATCCATTTATCGGGTGTTATGTATACAAGATTCCCATTTTGATTTAAAAAATGGAACCCCATATCGAAAAAGGCTATATAAATATCCCAATTACCTTTGCAGAATGACATTTTGCTAGAAAGATATTCACGAAGTTCATCTTGTCCTGTGTTTACCATTGTTTCAGAGTCAATGTATGGTGGATTTGCTATTACAATATCAAACCCACCTTTCCCATTCACCAAATATGGGTTCAGCACTTCCGGAAAATCGAGCTTCCAGTCGAAATGGTTAAAAGGTTCCTTTGGATTTTTTTTGAGATTATTTAGTTTTTTTATTGTATGCAACCAACCCTGTGTTTTTTGGTAAAGCTCCTGTGCAGCCACAAACTTTTTATTGTCTTTATAGTTCGTTTTTACAGGTACTTGTTCCAAACCTTCGGTTTTAACCATCAGTTCAAGTTGGTTAATCAACACATCTATTTTATGGTTGCGTATTTCGAGTGCAAGGTCTTTTTTGTTTTTGCTTTTCGGGTCGAAGTATTTTCGCTGTTTATCAGTCAATATTTGAAGCAATTGCTTGCGGTTTTGCAGGTTTTCGTTAGCAAACATGTCGGTTTGGGTACTTTCTTTAATTTCCCAATCAATCTCCACAATTTCGCCATCAAACTTACTTATTAGGCTGTCGCCCACCACAATTTTATAATCGAGGTTGGGCAGGGCTTTGGGTTTTTCTTCGTCCACCACCAGGCTCAGCCAGAAACGCAAACGGGCAATATCCACCGCTCCTTTTTCAATGTCCACCCCGTAAATGGAGTTTTGGATAATGTTCAGCTTGGTTTCGGCAGGTTTCCACTGCTTGCCAGTTTCGTAAGCAATGAGTTCTTTTATGCTGAAAATTTCTTGCAGCAGTCCCATGGGAAAGGCGCCTGAACCGATTGCCGGGTCGCAGATTTTTACATTGTCGAGCAAACGGTCAATGGAATGTAATTGTTTTTGAGTTAATTTACTGATGTCTTTGTTTTTCACCATGTAGGCAACTTCTTCTCTATCGAGCCCTTTTTCTCCCAAC
>CAZQSR010000156.1:0-4886 GCA_964596145.1 uncultured Ignavibacteriaceae bacterium | reverse complement strand
AGGTCGATTTCGCATTTGCAAAGGTCGATTTCGCATTTGCAAAGGTCGATTTCGCATTTGCAAAGGTCGATTTCGCTTTTGTAAAGGTCGATTTCCCTTTTGCAAAGGTCGATTTTGCATTTGTAAAGGTCGATTTCGCATTTGTAAAGGTCGATTTTGCTTTATTTTTTTTTAATAAGATGAAATAATTTATTCCAAATGTAAATTCCGTCCATACAAATTCAAATTAACCCTTTACAAAGTTGAAATAATGATTTGCAAAGACAAATTAGTTCTTTACAAAGACAAATTAGTCCTTTACAAATTCAAATTAATGCAAATAATATTCAAATTAGTTCGAGTTTTGCGGCTATTTGTTCAATTTTTATGTGAGTTAATTCAAATCTGAAAGGGAATAGATTTTATTTTACAGAGGATAATCTTTGAACAATCTCTTTTTAACGGTCTGTTCCCTATTTTCATAATATTTTTTGAAAAGATATTTTGCAGAATAATTAAAATCAACTTTGTTCAAGCAAGGTTAATTGGCATAGAAGATGTAACTGCTTTTAGCTATTAAAATCGTTCTCTTCAACAATTAAAAATCGTATTCATCAATCCGATTTTGCTTGCTTTCAAGATGATTGTGCTGTTAATTTTGCAGAGTCTTTTTTAGATATTTCTTTTTGTTTTATTAAGCTAAAATCAAAAAAAAATTTAATGATGCGTATTCAGTCAAATTATTTTTCAAAATTAATTCTACAAATAAAAATCCCCAAAATAATAAGGAGCACTTATGCCAAAATATAAAATTGCTTGGTTACCCGGTGACGGTATCGGGATAGAAGTTCTTGAAGCCGCAAAAATAGTTTTAGATAAATTAAACCTTGATGCAGAATATATCCACGGAGATATTGGATGGGAGTTCTGGTGCAAAGAAGGAGATGCTTTCCCTCAGCGAACAATTGATTTATTGAAGAGTGTGAACGCTGCAATGTTTGGTGCAATAACTTCCAAACCTGTAAAAGCCGCAGAAGCAGAGCTTGTTCCAGAGCTTAAAGGAACGGGACTTGTATATCGTTCTCCAATAGTGCGGATGAGACAGTTGTTCGACCTTTACATTTGCTTAAGACCTTGCAAAGCATATCCGGGCAATCCGCTGAATTTTAAAGAAGATATTGACATAGTTGTCTTCAGAGAAAACACAGAAGATTTATATGCAGGAGTAGAGTTCAATCCTGTTCCACAAGAGCTTGCCGATGTTCTTACAAAACTATCCAAACCATTTTCAGCATTCAACAAGCTGCCATTAAACCAGTATGCAATATCAACAAAGATAAATACAAGAAAAGGTTCGGAAAGAATAATTCGTGCAGCGTTCGATTTTGCAAAACAATTTAATCGTAAGAAAGTTACAATTGTTCATAAGGCAAATGTTGTTCGTGCTACCGATGGATTATTCCTTGAGATGGCAAAAGAAGTAGCAAAAGATTATCCGGGAATTCAGATGGATGATGCTAACATTGATGCTATGACTATGTGGCTGCTTAAAAATCCTTATAACTACGATGTTCTTGTAGCACCAAATCTTTATGGCGATATTATTTCCGACCTTTGCGCACAGATGGTTGGTGGATTGGGATTTGGCTGTTCGGGTAATATTGGAAAAGAGCTTGCAGTGTTTGAACCGACACATGGTTCTGCTCCTAAATATTTCGGACAGTATAAGGTAAATCCTATTGCTACAATACTTGCCGCAAAAATGATGCTTGACTGGCTTGGTGAAAAGGAGATGGCTGCTAAATTAGAAAACGCAACCGCCGATGTAATTAAAGAAGGAAAAGTAAGAACCTATGATATGGGCGGAAGCAGTAAAACACTTGAAATGGCTGAAGCGATTGCAGCTAAACTTTAGTTGATACCTATAACTTAGAAGTGGAGAATTTTAGTTTATAAATTCTTCACTTCATTTAAAATTAAGAGATGAAAAATGAAAAACATAATTATTCACGAAGTTGGAATGAGAGATGGACTTCAGGCAGAGACTGAAGTAGTTCCAACCGAACAAAAAATAAAATGGATTAAACAACTTGCAGATACCGGCGTGGATATTATTCAGGTGGGTTCATTTGTTAATCCTAAAAGAATGCCTCAAATGGCTGATACAGATGAATTGTTCAATTACTTTTCACAAACAGAAAATAAATTAAATAATGTTATTCTTTCTGGTTTGGTATTAAATGAAAAAGGACTGGAACGCGGAATTGCGTGCGGTGTAGAAATGTTTTGTATGGGTGTTTCTGCAAGTGAGACGCATTCACAAAAGAATACGGGTATGTCAACTGCAGAAGCAACAGAACGAATTATTGCAATGGCAAAGAGTGCAAAAGATTCGGGAAAGAAAGTTCAGGTTTCTGTACAGTCTGCTTTTGGCTGCGGATATGAAGGAAAAATTCCTGAAGAGAGAGTTATAAATCTTGTGCAAAAATTTTTAGAAAACGGGATACAAAATATTTCTCTTGCAGATACAGCAGGTCATGCAATTCCAGACCAGGTTGAAAGAATGTTTAATTCAATCTTTAAATTAAATTCTGAAGTTGATTGTGTTTGTCATTTACATAACACGTATGGACTTGGCTTAGCTAATGCTTATGCAGCCTACAGAGCAGGAGTAAAATATTTCGAGTCATCATTTGCAGGTCTTGGCGGATGTCCTTTTACTGCAATTGCAGCAGGGAATGTTGCAACAGAAGATTTAGTTCATATGTTTCAAAAAATGAATTTAAGAAAAGACGTTCAACTTGAAAAAATAATTTCGCTTTCAAAAGAAGCAGCAGAGTATTTTAAAAGAGAGTTGCCAGCAGTAATTTATAAAACAGGGGCAATTCCTGAAAAGTAAGTTTAAAAACATTTTGCATCAGACTTATGGAATAAGAGTTTTCGTTTTAACAATTAACTAAAGAAAAAATCGGAGAAGAAATGAAATTATTAGAAGGAATAAGAGTATTAGATTTAACCAATGTTTTAGCAGGACCATTTGCAACACTTCATCTTGCATTAGCAGGTGCAGAAGTAATAAAGATAGAAAATCCAGTTGATGGCGATTTAGCACGTAAACTAGGAATTGTAAACGAGTATAACAAAAAATTAATGGGAACAAGTTTTCTTGCACAAAACGCAAATAAGAAATCATTAACACTAAATATGAAATTTGAAGAAGGGAAAGAAATCTTTCGCAAACTTGTAAAAGATTCTGATGTAGTTGTAGAAAACTTTCGCCCCGGTGTAATGAGCCGTTTAGGTTTTTCGTATGAAAAACTATGTGAAATAAATCCGAAAATTATTTATTGTGCAATATCAGGATTCGGACAAACCGGTCCCGATGCATTTAAACCTGCGTATGACCAGATAATTCAAGGCTTAAGCGGTGTAATGGCAGTAAATGGAGATGAAAGATTAAATCCCTTACGCACAGGTTTCCCTGTCTGCGATACTGTTGGAGGAGTAAACGCAGCATTTGCTATTATGGCTGCTTTATATTTCAGAGAAAGAACAGGACAGGGACAATTTATAGATATTGCTATGCTGGATTCAATAATGCCTTATATGGGCTGGGTTGCTGCAAATCTTTTAATAGGTGGACAACAACCTGTTTTGATGGGCAACGATAATTTTACCGCCGCTCCATCAGGAACTTTTATTACAAAAGACGGATACATTAATATTGCAGCCAATAAACAAGAGCAATGGCACGACCTGTGCGATGTACTTGGAGTACCAGAATTAAAAGAAGACCCAAGATTTAAAGAAAGAGACACACGAAAGAAAAACAGAAAAGAATTAACACCAATTCTTGAAGAAAAATTAAAAGAAAAAGAAACAACTTTCTGGGTTGATGCATTAAATGCAAAAGGAATTCCATCGGGTGAAATTCTTTCATTAGAAGCAGCATTATCTCAGCCGCAGGTAAAACACAGAAAAACATTTACAACAATTAACACTCCCGGAATAGGAGAAATTCCTTTGTTTAATTTAACAGCAAAGTTCGACAAAACAACTGCAGATGTAGAAACTCCTCCTCCAACTCTTGGTCAACATACAGAAGAGTTACTTAAACATCTTGGCTACTCTGAAGAGGAAGTAAAAACTTATAAAGCAAAAGGAATAATCTAATTGTAGATGAAATCGATTTTAAAATTTTTATTAATATACTAGGAGAAATAAATCTATGGGCATGACTGTAGTTGAAAAAATTCTGGCGAAAGCCACAGGACAGGCAACTGTAAAGGTTGGCGATGTTGTCGAACCAAAAGTTGATGTTGCAATGTCCCACGAAAATGCTGCACTTGTTATAAATCAATTTAACGAAGTGTACCAGGGAACCGGACTTAATCCCAAAGTTTGGGATCCATCTAAAATTGTTATAATTTTTGATCATCGTGTTCCCGCCGAAAGCAGTAAGACTGCTACAAATCAGAAAAAAATAAGAGAGTTTGTTGCTGCACAAGGTATTACTAATTTTCATGATATCCGCGGTGATCAAGGAGGAATCTGTCATCAGATTCTACCTGAAAACGGCTATATTAAACCCGGTTATGTGGTTGTTGGAACAGATAGCCACACGACATCACACGGGGCACTTGGTTCATTCGCATTTGGAATTGGAGCTACCGAAATGGCAAGCGTTTGGACTCTTGGCACTGTGTTGAATGTTGAAGTTCCGGCCACAATTAAGGTTGTGGTAAATGGTAAACTTCCTGAATTAGTTTCACCAAAAGATATTATCCTTTATTTGATTGGAAAAATATCCGCACAGGGTGCAAACTTTAAAGTTCTGGAATTTCACGGCGACACAATTAAAAATATGTCAACTTCGGGCAGACTTGTATTATGCAATATGTCCGTTG
>CAZQSR010000155.1:0-4891 GCA_964596145.1 uncultured Ignavibacteriaceae bacterium | reverse complement strand
TAGAAAATCCTTCAAAATTCCAAAAACGCCCTCTTTTGTTTACCTTTGACGGAAATGGGGGCTACTCGATATCTCATGATTTATGTTTGATTATTCTGTCTTCCATCCTATCCGGTCTAGTAAAAATCATGAATAATTTCATATGGTTTTCTCTTTTTCGACCACATGATATGTGATCAACAAAGGACTTTTACCTGCTAGTCGATCATACATTTCTGAAAAAACCAATGAATACAACATCAAAAGGTATTGTAGCGGGCGGAACGCCGCCCACCACAATTCCTTCTCCCAGACAGGCTAATTAATATAGGTTTTAATATATATAATTTGTAGTGCAATTATCCAATCTTCAAATATAATTTTAAACGTTGCTTATCTTTTTACCAAAAATGACTAGTTTATCTCAAGATTTAAGAACAAAAAGAGGGTGGGAAAAAGAAACCACAATAAGCATTCACAATTGAATTTATTGTCTCTTCTCGATTTTGAACTTGCTGAGGAATTCCACTTGAAATATAAAATTCAACATGTTCTATTAGAAATTCGACCATCTTTTTATCATTAAGATTATTTTTGTGTTTTATAAGTAAATCATAGATTCTCCACGGATCTTTTAAAACAAATATTTTTTCACTTGTTACTTGTGATCGTTTAATTTTATGAGGTGGTTCATCTTTGTAGATAATTCCATTATCGATTGATTTTTTTTCTATTATACCTGCATTTATCATATTCCTTAAATGAAATCCAATGGTAGCAGGGTGTTTTTCAAGAAATCTGCTTAAATCCTTTTGAGTGCATTGAACGCCAATAAAAAACCATAAAATAATATGAAGTGTAGTCCTTTTTCGAAAACAATTAAGTATTTTTTTTTCCTCTTCGCTGACTTCAAATGATGTAAAATATCGATTATATTTTCCATCTTTTCTTGAGAGGATAAGGCCATGTTTTTGAAGTGTGATTAAATGATATTTTAACGAAGTAAACGGAATTTTCATCTTTCTTGAAATATCTCTTTGATGTAATCCGGAGTTCTTAGAGATAAATTCATAGATTTCTCTTCTTCTTTTTAATTCTAAAACTGTATTTTTCATTCGAGTAATTATATTATTACAGGATTTATATATAATTTTCTCAAGTGAATAATTTAATTTTTAACTAAAACGTTTATATCATGTAATCTATTAATGGTTAGCTATAATGCAAATATTGGACCAAACAGAATCCATTTGTCCTACTTGTTTTTGTGAAGGAACAATTAAAAAAATTGATGCACATATCATCGAAGAAGATAAAAAAATATGGATAACAAAAACATGTAATAAACATGGTTCGTTTAAGGAGATTCTATTTGAAGATATAAATCTCTATAAAAGATGGATGAAATATAAGATAGATGGAGCCCCTGTTTCTTTTATTAGAAAAAATTTGCCTTCCAACTCTGAGCTTTATTCAGAGCATCTCTCTTATCCAATATTAACGAATATAATGATTACCAACCGATACAACACTAGTTTATTTGAAAATTTTTTTGACGCGAACATTACCAGGTATGTCTACGAACCTTCGTTAAATCAAATCAGAGATTTAATGAAACAAATAAAAAAAGAGATTCCATTTGAATCAAGGTCACTTCAGATATCTGGTGGTGAACCAACACTCAGAGAAGATTTATTAGAAATAATTCGTATGGCAAAAGAAATAGGTTTTTCTCACGTACAAATTCATACGAATGGATTAAAACTTGCGGAAAGTATTGATTTTTGTCAACAGCTGAAGGATGAAAAAATCGATTCTATCTATCTTCATTTTAATGGGGCGACCAAAATAACAAATCCTCTCATTGAAGCTCATAAGAAAATGATTGAAAATTGTAACAAAACGAATTTAAATATTGTGTTAAATCCCGTTCTTAATGATAAAAATTTATATGAAGCCGGTAAGATTGTTCGTTATGCAATTGAAAACAGTGATAGTATCAAAGGGGTTCATTTTCAACTATTCTTACTACATAATAAAATATTTACAGATGCAGATTCCAAATCGGGAAGACTATATGGTTATGAAGAATTCCTCCAATCTATTGAAAAAGAATATCCAAATATGATAACTCGTAATGATTTCTACCCATATTGTTTTATTTTTCCAATATCAAAATTTGTTGAAATAGTTACTAAAGAACCACAAACAGCGTTAACAGCTCATCCAGCATGTGGGGGTTCAACATTTATTTTTATTGTTGATGGAAATCCAGTTCCTCTGACACGTTTTATTGATGTGGAGGGATTTATGCAATTTCTTACAGAGCAATCAAAGAAAAAAGGTCCATTAAGAAAGTTACGCATCGCGTCTTCATTTATGAAGAATATTGATACATTTGTTAATTATCAAAAGGCACCATATGGTTTCAATCCAAAACAGATATTGAAGGATGCTACGATCCTCGGTAGTGAGTACGCTCTTCGCGAATTTCGGAATAAAACCTTATTTATTGGTTTCATGGGATTTCAGGACATTTGGAATCTTGATATCAATAGATTAAAACGCTGTGTTATTCACACTTCAACCTTGGACGGTATTATTCCATTTTGTTCTTATCATGCCCTAGGTTATGCTGACGAAATCATTAAAAAATATTCAATACCTGTTCAAGAATGGGAAAAAAAGACTGGTCGGTTTCTTAAAAACGATATTGATAATAAATTTAGAGAATAGTACCCATATTCAATTTTTTAAAATGTATATAGTTTACGCGCTGGGAACCAATCAAAATTTATCCAAGGTACCAATTTTTGTCCAACCCATTCAGTGAACATTTGCCCTTTCAGAATTTTCGGCCCGAAACCAATCCAAGTATCCCAATAATTTCTTATCCAATAATTTCTATCAGACGCTAGTCTAAGTCGTTCAATAAAATAGACATGACAAGTGTTATTTATGAAATTATTTCTTCGAATCGTTTGTAAACGTACGAAATAAAGATATAGACCGCATATGGAGTTATTTTTAATATTGTTATCAATGATAGTATTATAGACGGTAAAAGCGAAATAAAAACCATACTCATTGTTTTCAACATTATTTTGAGAAATAATATTATGAACCGAATCTGCGAAGATACTTAATCCTTTGCTATTATTTATAACAATATTTTTTGAAATAGTATTATTTTTAGATGCTTGGAGACAAATTCCGTTCCAATTTTCAATTACAATATTGTTAATGATATTATTATGGCTTGAAGGATATAACAAGTGCAATCCTGAATTATAATCTGGATGTTCTACCGATCCGCTATGTTGAAGAGTAAATCCGGTTACGGTCGCACGATCCCCTGTTATTTCGATAACTGAACCTATATTATTTCCATCGATTATTGTCGAGTTTTTATTTTCTCCAAAAAGTTGAATATCATTCTTTGTTATGATTATATTTTCATAATATGGTGAAGATAGGCTATAAACAAAAATTATGTCACCTGGAGTTGCATGGTTTACGGCATCTTGAATTCTACTATAATTATGTGGGCCACTCCCTCCGACATATAATATGTCTCCCTCTATGTAACCTTGCAAGATTTTCTGTTTTGGTATTTCTGCAAATCCTGATGAGGTCATAGTAGAAGTGAATAGAATTCCCAGAAATATTGAGACAGTAATAATTATCCGACTCGCTGTCATTATTAACGACTCCTGAATTTTAACATGTCACTATACATATAAATCTTTTGAAATGATTTATATCTTATTTTATTCCTCTTGAAAAGTGTAGTAATGGGTAAGTTCCACATAGGCTCTTCCATTTATTTCAGTACTATTTATGGTTCCATTGACAATACACACCCCCTCCCAGAAGCATGCACCAGGAAATAATTCTTCAAGGACTTCTTGAAGCAATGGATAATTCTCTGTAAATCGCATCATTTGATTGGAAAAAACAGGTGTCACGATGAGATCAATCGATTTTGATGTTTCAGTAAGATGCCATTGACAAGAATAGAAATGATTATCATCAGTATCATTCCAAAACTCCAGTGGTGTAATCGAATAATTTTTTAGTATCTCAGAATATCCATCATTATTACAGATATTCAATCCATCTGTGAAAGATTTATTTATTTTTTCGCCTGTTATTCTATCCCAATTATCTCCAACAACGATTTCTTGATTATCCTGTAATTGGATGGAGAACCATTCATAGGTCATTGTTAAGCCCCACGGTGGTGGATTCTGATTAATAAAATTTCCCCACTGATGATCTATCCATGCATTCCCAACAACATTCTCAGTTACATTATTCAAAGTAATTTTACCTGTTACAAGAAGTTTTGTTAGGCTATAGTAATATGAAAACTCCTTGGCATCGTAGAAAATTACTCCATCGCCACCAATAATTAATGGTTTTTTAAGGGAATCCATATCGACATCGAGTTTCATAAGTTTGGAAGTTTGTTCAGACTTTCCACTGACATCTAAAGAGTAGTTGAATGGTAGTAGTCCTTGATTATTTGATTTGGTATACCAACGGTCATATTGTAATATTCCATTATAATTTTCCTGATAGGTAATTTCATATTCATCGATAGGGTTGATTTTTTGGGTATTCTCAGATGGTTTTATCTCAATTGTTGAACTATGATTCATATTGGTCATGATTGATTCGGTTTCATATGTAAGAATGCCTTGTATATCTTCAGATTCATAATTTTTTTTATCTGTTTCTGAGATAGTTATTTTGTCTGTTTCATCTTGGTTTATAATATATGCAAAATTAAGATCAAGATGTTCACTATTTGCAGTCAGTGTTCCAATCTGAATATTTGTATACGTTTTTTCATTTGTTAAATCAGAGATTGAAAAAATCCTTATCTCTTTTTTATCAGCAACATTTG
>CAZQSR010000154.1:0-4906 GCA_964596145.1 uncultured Ignavibacteriaceae bacterium | reverse complement strand
ACAGACCACCTACAATATCAACAATATCAGGACCAATAATTGGAACGAAAAACACGAAATATGAGTATACTGTTGTTTCGACAGATCTAGATAACGACACCATTCGCTATACCATTAGATGGGGTGATGAAACCTCCTATGAAAACATAAGTGAATTTTTACCAAGTGGTACTGCATATACCTGTAGCCATCAATGGACAACCCCTGGAGTCTATACAATAGAAATACGAGTATCTGACAATCAAACAGAGTCCCAACCAGGATACTTTAAAATTCTCATCGATGTCAAGTATGTCAAGGAACTAGGATACCTCATTGATCACAATGCAGACGGATTATACGACATGTTCCATTGTAACACTACAATGAGTGAAACAAATATTGAAAAACAAGCGGATGGACTCTATCTTATCGATAGCGATGGCGATGGCAAATGGGATCATAGTTTTAATCCTGCGACATCAGTTCTAACATCTTATACGACACAAACACCTGGCTTTGAACTCATCTTCGTCCTCTGTGCAATTGCTGTAGCGATAATAACATGGAAACGGAAAAAATAGCACAAGTTTTAAGTCAAATATATATACGAAGTCATCAGAGTGAAAACAATGGGGACGGAAAAGTATTGTCAAACATGTAAAAAAGAAATCGATTCACTTTTTCCATTCCGATGTAAACGATGCAAGCAATACTTTTGTGAGGACCATAGACTACCAGAGCAACATAATTGTTCGTATATCAAAACCAGTTGGGATATTTGGAGAGGACGACAGAAGATGTTACAGGGTATTCCCATAGAAAGACATGCTCCAAGAATTTTGATTAAGTCAAAAGAAGAAACATCGAAACCAGAAAAGATATTTATCGATACAAAAAAGAAAAACGATGACACATTATTCAAAAAATGTTCTTTTTGTTCTACAGATTCTTTCAATTTAAGTCAATGTCAATATTGCAAAGAATGGTTTTGCAGAGATCATATAAAACCGAAAAAACCTGAAGAGATTGATTATTTAAGGACACCGGGTGGACATCTTTGTAAGCCGTTTGCTGAAAAGGAAAAAGAGCAAGAAGTGATAGTAAGAGAAAAAGAAAAAAACAAACCATTCAAAGGAATTACAAAACCACTTTATAGACATCCAAATCATATGATTCGTTGGTTTTTCTGGAAAAAACATCCACATAGTAGATTGAGAAAAAAAGACTTTATAATCCAAATTGTAAGTATAATTATATTATTATTACTTTTTTGGTTAGCATATTCGTATTCAGGTTCAAGTAGAGTAATATTTTGGGTTCTGAATTTGACCGCAATCTTTGAAACATGTCTAATAATTCTGATTATCTATTTTACCTATAAATTTTTAGTTAATCTAAGATTTGGTATACGAGGACTTGCAAATGGTTTTAAAATAATCGCTGCGGTGATAGTTCTTCTTTTTTGTACTCAAATATTCCTTCAACCCGGTGTCATAACAGAACCAATTGCTCAGTTTAATTATGCAACTCTTAATCCGTTAGCTATCGATTTAATTGATCAAAACAACGGTGGGACAAATAACAATTATAATAACTATGGCGATTCATCAAATACTAATGATAATAATGACATAGTTATTCCTTTACCAAATTCAAAACCTATAATCAATATTGCAGAATTAGAATCTGAGATACATCTTCTTATCAATAACGAAAGACAAAAAAATGGTATCCCCGCATTACAATATGATGTGGCACTATCAGATATAGCAAGAAGCCATAGCCGAGACATGGCTACCAGAAATTATTTTTCCCATGATAATCCTGAAGGAGATGGCCCGACTGAACGAGCAATAAAAGCGAGTTACAATGTTCATAAGGAACTCGGTGGGGGATGGTATTCAGATGGAATCGCAGAAAATATTTTCCAAAACAACTTGTATGATAGCGTCACCTATTACAATGGGATTCCAGTCTACGATTGGAATTCCCAAAGTGAAATTGCATTCGCTACGGTCAATGGATGGATGAACAGTCCTGGACATCGCCAAAATATTCTTAACTCAGGTTATGATAAAGAAGGAATTGGTATCGCGATTTCCTCTGATGATAAGGTTTATATCACTGAGGATTTCTGGTAAGTTATATTTTTAAGTAGAGAATAGTTACAAAACAACATATAATCGTAGGAAAGGAGTCTAAAATGAAATGTGCTAATTGTGGTGAAAAAATTGGCATGATGGCAGTAAGATTTACTTGGATTGATAAAAAAAATGATATTGCAGTGCACGATAAATGTCTTGAAGAATATAAGAAAAAAACATCAGAACAAGAGGAAAAAATAGACGAAGAAAAATCAATACAAAATCAAGATAAAAGAATTAAAAAAAATATTACAAAAAATATAGCATTAGGGACTATTCTCATTCTTATTAACTTAATATTAATAATGTTATATGTGATTGGTTATGCTATTATTGGCAGTTATACAGGACCTTCAACGATTACAATAATTCTAATAATTGCTGGTATCCTATTAGGTGTTGAATTAATCAGGAGTAAAGGTGAAAGACAGTTTATTTGGGGTATAATTTTATTGGTCATTGAACTGGTTTTATTGTTATTATTACCTTTAATCATTATACTAACTACAAGTTAATAAAAATAAGTGATAATTTACAAATAAGAAATATGAAAAAACAATATGTAATCATAGGAATCCTTGCCCTGTTTGTTAGTGTTGAGTTGAGTGGATGCAATGAAATAAGTAATCCACTAAATATTGAAAGAAATAGGTTTCTAGGTAACTGGAGAGGTTCAGCGATTGCTATGGGATATTCAAGTGAGGCAAGTTTTACATTTTTATCAGATGGAACTTTTACAAGTAGTATTACCATATATGGAATTCCAAGCCCCGGAAGTGGTACTTGGGAAATAAAAGACAATTTATTTGTTATAAATGGTGCAGAAGGAATAATGACCTTTGATTATGTTTTATCGAATGGAGATAATTCACTTACACTAACATCAACTAATGCTGATGTCCAATTTAGATTAACAAAATAATAGAAGAAGAAATTGCAGATTAAAGGAAGAAAAAATGGGACATGGACCAGTATTTTATACAGATTGGACACCCTATATTGTAAGTATAATAGCATTTATAATTATAATTTCTAGCCCCTTTGTTTTTTCTTTTAATATTTGGATTTTCATGTTAATTTTCCTTTTTATTTTTGGAACAATTTATTTTATAATTTTTGTTGCTAAAAGATTACTAAAAAGAAATAAAAGATATAGAAATCATTATTTGATTGAATTCAGATTTTTCGGTAAAGCAAAGGCAAATATAAAAAGTTTAATCTGGGATATTAACAGACGATTTCATATTCGACCAAGACACAGACCTGTTCCTCATGTTTCACTTGTTGGTCCTTTTTCTACAAAAGACGAAGTTAGGTTAATCAATGATTTTAGAAGTATTTGTGAACGGCAAGGTATTATGAATTATCAAGTAGTCGGTTTTAATACATTCGAGGAAAACAAAGTTGTTTATATTGACGTTGAACCAGACACAAAAATGGATGATTTTCGATATAGATTATCACAGACCCTTAAACCATATTGTAATCTTACAAAATATGATTTTGATAGAGATTTCAAATTTCATGGAACAATAGCCATGAAGTTATCTCCCATGAAGTTTAAACAGGTAAAAAATTACATTAATAAAAAAACCAAACCACGATATAAAAATGTTTTATTACGAGTAACTTTGATTAAAAATAGAAGAATTCTGTATGAATATGATTTTCTATTAAAAAAAATGCTGAATAGATGGGAAGCAAAAAATAGAACCATTTTATCCAAAACTTTTAATGAGTTAAAAAAAATCATTAATTAGTAGAAAAGGTGAGTTTCTCAGGATATTTATTTAAGTATTGTTTTGTTTCATACGTGTAAAATGGAGTGAAAGAATGGCATATGGTAAATGTGATATATGTGGGAAAGAAGTTGATATATTTCATCAAATAATCCATAAGACGTCTGAAGGAAATAAAATAGCTATTTGTGAAGAATGTAATCAAACAATAAATGAAGAAGAAAAAAAAGAACATTTAATAAAAAAAGAACAAAAAAAAGGAGATGAGATAAATGTAATTATGGAACCAAGAAAAATGGATGAAAATATTTGTTCAATATGTAATGAGAAAATTGGTATTGGAAGGCAAAAATTACCTTTAAAAAACATTAGGACTGGACAAGAATTTTTATTTTGTTCAAAGTGTTACGAAGGACTTCCTAAAGAAGAAAAACTTGGTTTGGAACCAATGAAAAATGTAAAAGGAGCTGGTTTTCTTGCTGGATTTGCATTTGGAGGTATATTCGGAGCTGCAGGATATTCCTCCGAACAAAATAAATCTATTATGAACCCAATAAAGCAGTTTAATTTGACTCTTCCAGAAATAAATACCTATTCGATAAGGAATTATAATAAACATTTTTTATTCTGTGACGATACTTTGAAATCTGGTATTATGTACAGTATGGGGAAAATGCTCCAAAAAGAAAAATTAAATCAATTATCTAAACAGCATTTTTTAAAGGATTTTGATTTACTTGATAGAAAGGAGCAAAAAACTGTAAAAAAAGAATTAAAATTAATTTTAGAAGAAAATATGAAAAAAAATAAACATTTGAAAAATCTAAAAACATTCCTTGAACTGGAAAATAAGAGTATATAGATTATCTTTGATGATAATTGACTACATGGACTTCTTTTTCAGACCATCGGAGGGCTTTTATACTCTGATTCTATGACTAATACTAGGCACGAAACAGGGATTTATCATACTTTGCAAAACTTCCCAAATATTTTTATCTCACCTCATGATTACCCTGAGTTCTAGGGGTGACCCGTTAT
>CAZQSR010000153.1:0-5013 GCA_964596145.1 uncultured Ignavibacteriaceae bacterium | reverse complement strand
GGTGCGGTTTTCGTTCAACAGGACAAAAGAATTATTTCCACATTTATAATAAAACACTGCATTGCGAAGATTTCATTAAAGATTTCTTTCGATTAAACGGCTTCACCAATGAATCCATTTACAGATTAGAGATACGTTTAGATTGGAATTACCTCAAATCAATAATTAATAGGAAAAAGGTGCTTATTACCCCAGAAATACTTCTTGATAAGGGTATGCTTGCAAAAATCTTTGAATTATCGGTAAAGAATAAATTGACATTCTATGACTTACGGGGAAAGGTCTATGACCATAACCGAAATGCAAAGTATGAAAAGGTCACATTGATGGATAATTTAAATCTGGATACATCGGAATTACTGCAATTTGAATCACCAAGGTATCATCAGCATTACAGAAATGAAAATACAGATGAAGATATTTTAAGAAAAACATATTATCTGTTTTTGGAAACGGGGAATGAGAAATATTACAGGAATATTCAGCATAGTGCTGAAGCGGCACGTATAAACGATGCAACTCTACTGTCTTTAATCAAAAAATTTAATCTGAGATACCGGGGGGACAGACCACCACTTTTACTTGACAGGATGGAATTTGTGGTAAATAAATATTCTATGCAGGACAGGGGAAATGTATTTTCTAAGATTATGTACAAAATCCACAAAAGGTTTGGTCAGGCAGTATTGATTTTTCGTATTCTATAACTTAACTGTTTGCACTTATCACTGCAGTATCTTCTTATTCTGCCGCCATTTTTTTGCACGATATCATTTTCACACATGCTGCATTTTGTAATTGAACGCCTATAATTCTTTTTCCTTTCCAGTTCTTTTTGGTCATCATGTAGCATACGATGTGATTCGCAGCAGTATTTCATACCTGTGCGTTTGGGGATAAAACTCTTATTGCAGTATCTGCAGGATACAGGGGGTCTTTTATTAAAATTTGAAATCATTTCTTAGGTCATTACTCGACTTATTCTAATTTGTTACGAAATTAAGGTGTGTCAATATTGACGGACCTTTCTTCAATAATAATGTGTCAATATTGTCGGACCTTTTATTAAGGATACATTCAAACATTTTCTGGTCATTTTAATCTTCACAAAACTACCTGTTTGATTAATGTATTGTCGGTTACTTTATCAACATACCTGAAGTCAAGAGCAGAGCCAAATATGGTTTTCCGAAAATTCGGGGATAATATTAAGGAAACCTTTTTGCATCACTGGTGATACCGGGGGTGACAATACCCTCTTATGATTACGATAATTAGGTTTTATACGTACTATAACTGGGACTTATTTTTGAAATTTAAGATAAGGTATGAAAAATCAGAACTTAACATCACATATTTGATTTTATTGATAATAAAGGACATTCATGTCTTTTTATTTATAATAAGCAGATGGTCTTACCCGGCAATGTACCCCCGACACTAACATCTTCTCATAGATTCTTAAAAAAATCCGAATAAGAAATCTGATGGTATTGCAATAAAAGCATCAGTTTTGAAAATTTGAAAAAAGTCTTTCCATGTTCCATCATACTATAACCATTCCGGGACACCCCAATTAAATCAGCCATTTCTTTTGACCCAATATTTTTTGACTTCCGAAGTTCTTGAAGTCTCTTGCCAATTTCGACTAATATGAGCCTTTGCTCAGGGGTCATTTTGTCGGGTTTCATAATCCAGATTTGTAATATTTGACATTATTATGCACAATTAGTTGTGCGTTTTCATTTAATTTGTACTTTTGACCAACTAATTGGTCGAATTTATGAAAAAGAAAAATACTGTTATAATAACACAGCAGTTTTTCTCTGTCGACACTGGTGACGGAAGCAAGAAATACCTATTGCTTGTTGAAACAGAGGGTAATAAAATTATTCAGGTTGGTTATGTTCAGTTACCGGAATGGTATTGTCAAAGGGATAAAAAATGGTATTACTACCAACTCATATGGAATTAGCGTAATATTTACCGGATATGGAAAAACAATCAAAATTTCTTCAGTTGAATGTTTATGCTGGTAATGATGATGAAAATATAGAGTATTACCTGATTATAATCGAAATAAAATCTGGTGTGCCGACTATGCCTGTCTTAATTGCAAAATATCCAGATGCACCAATACATTTCTTTCTGTATCCATATGTTTTGAATTAATCGTAGAATAAACATGCGAACATCAAATACCCGGAAAGAACAATATTCACTTTTATCAAGAAGTGAATGTTTTTATCTGGATGTCTCTAATAATGGGCATTCCCGTTGAGATGAAGATTATCAGTCGAATTAAAACGTTCACTTTTATAGTATTAACCACATAATTGAAACAAAATGTCAGCAAAATTTTCAAAAACGGTCAGTGATTACTTGGAGTGGCATCAGGCGATGAATCTGATACGAAACCTATACTCCGACAAGAAATACCGGATTAGCCTTCTGGTGGCAATGGGTTCATTCTGGGGTTTGCGCATTAGCGATTTATTGTCATTAAGGTGGGAGCATATTTTGGACAGGCAAGAATTTGAATTGGTTGAAAAGAAAACCGGGAAAGTCAGGGAAATACGAATTAATCAAAAGTTAATCCGGCATATTGCCGATTGCTACAATCAAATAAATCCTAAATCACCCAAGGAACATATTTTCCTTAGTCAAAAACACACTGTTTATTCGGTGCAGAGGGTCAATTCAATTCTGAAAGGTCTCAAAACCAAATATAACCTGAAAATTAAGAATTTCAGTTCCCACTCGTTTCGTAAAACTTTTGGCAGGGAAATTTTTTCACGTTCTGGTGCACAGGCAGAATTGGCAATTGTAAAACTCTCCGAATTGTTCAATCATTCAAGTCCGGCAGTGACGAGGCGATACTTGGGCATTAGTAAACAGGAATTATTAGCGACCTATGATATTCTGAGTTTTTAGACAGAACTCTTTAATTCCTGTCGATTATCTTTCATTCAGCCAATTTGTGATAGGAAGAATGAATTTCGGTATGTCGTAGGTGGTATCAAGTGCAAATAACCTTGCTCTTATTGGTTTACTTGTTCTTTCGTATTTTCCGCACATCTTCTGATAGTTATCTTCTCCATAAAACTTCCTTAATTCATCTTCATAGTTTTTTTCAAAAGAAAAAACCTTAATGCCTTTCGCAGAATAGGAATCTAATAATTCATTGTATGACTTCTCTTCATCCTTTTTACCTTCAAAGGCTGAACTATCAGTATCATAAATAAATGCCACTTCAATCTGGAACGACATGGCTAATTCAACAAAATCAACAATACTACGTTTTCCCCCAACTTCAATAATCGAAATTCCTTTGTTGTCAATGTCAATATTTAATCTCCGGGCATACTCCGGCAAAGCAAGTTTCTCAGTGTCCCCTTCAACAAATAAAACTCTTTTGGCAAAGAACATTTCGTTTCTTTCAGGGTCAAGTTCTTTTCTGAATTTTTCAATTAATCTCGAATCCGGTTTTAATGTTGAATGAATTACTTCAGTGCCATTTTGGCTTTTCCTTACCAAGGCTACTTCTTGAAAATCGGGTATTGTTACAAAGTTTGGAGAATGGGTAATATAAATCACCTGATTGGTCTCTCCAATCTTACGTATTGTTTTATACAATGACCTTTGCATCTGTGGGTGCAGATAAAGTTCGGGTTCTTCGATTAAAAAAAGTGCTCCCTGTTTGCGATTTTCTTCAAATGCCTTAACTATGGCAATAACAATTGCATTTTGGAAACCTTGCCCAAGTTCGGTTGCGTTGATTTGGAAATTATTCTCCTTGATAAAAATCTCCAACGATTTATAAAAACTAAGAGAAGTAAGAGGAGTGAAATAAATATCCAGTTTATCCGCATCAAGTTTTGGGTCGAATCCCAATTGAAGCAATGCATTTTCTTTAATTGAACGTTCAAGCCGGACAAATTCATCAGTTTTTAGTATTTCAAGTGCCTTTTTAATGTAACTGTTGAAGGCTTCTGCTCTTGGAATTTGTTCTGTTGAACCATTACTTCTCCGTATCGTTACAGAATTAGTACTCTTATTAAAATCGTTATCAATATCTTGCATCAAAAGACCCAAAAGTGAATATCTTGCACTTGGCAATTGGTTTTTTAATTGTCTTTCTGCCCCAATATAAATTACGGGTAACTTTTCTTGGATTTCTTGGGGAATAGTGGTTAACGGTTTATATTGCCTTTGCTCACCCTTCTGAGGTTTCTTGACCAGAATATTTACTTGTTTGTTGTCGGTGGTCAAACAATTCTTCTCTAATCGTCTTTGTCCTTTGTTTTCACCAATTTTATAACGAGTATAAATGAATTGAATTTTGGGAATCGGAATAGGGTCAACTCCAACAAACTGCTCATAAAGAAGAGGTTTCTCAAATTCAATCAATATCTGAATATCCTTATCGTATTCATTATTATAAACATCCTCTTCATCGAATACATTAACAGTCACCCAATCACGTCCAAGGACTTTGTTAATGGCATTTAAAATATTGCTCTTACCCGCATTATTTGCACCTAAAATGGCACAAATATTTGATGGTTTTAGTTCGATTTCCTGATTGATTGACCTAAAACCAGAGATTTTAATGCTTTTTATTTTCATGTGATGTAGAATGTAGTATTGCAGTATGTTTTCGAATGATTTTCACTTTTGTTGGGTATTCCATGAAAGAAATCTATTATCATATCCCTTTGTAATAAGTTGTTTAGTCGTGTGTAATATGTTTATTTTCAAAGGTATAAAATATAAATAAATTTATTCCATTCTTTTATTTGTTAATAAGTCATGGCGTAAAGTGTTTATATACAACTATCTTAGTAAATTTGATAACATAATCAAATAAAGTTGATTAAGTATCGCTAAATCTTTTTAAATCAATAGTTTTCAATGCTACTCGACAACAAAACCAAAACCGAAGACAGTCCATACTTCAAAGTATTCGATTTTCTGAAAAATTATACAGAACAGGGTAAAATTGACCTTGTA
>CAZQSR010000152.1:0-5144 GCA_964596145.1 uncultured Ignavibacteriaceae bacterium | reverse complement strand
ATGTCGTTTCTGTTACACCTGTTAGAGAATTACAATTGCCTGTGCTTTATAAATCTAATCTTACTGAATTTAAAGTAATTGGAACAACTCCTGATTATCCTGAAACTTTTAATACAAAAATGATTGAAGGAACTTTCTTTAAAAATTTCCAAATGGAGGCAACTGCAAATGTTTGTGTAATAGGGACGGGAATCAGAGATAAATTATTCAGATTCGAAAATCCGTTAAATAAGAAAATTAAAATTGGTGACCTCTGGTTTGATATTGTTGGTGTTGCGGCACCTAAAAATGTTTCTGCTTCAGGAATGCAAAGCCTTGGTTTACGAAATTTTAACGATGATATTTATATTCCTCTTGCTACTATGACGGCAAAAATGGAAAAATCTCAAAAGAATAAAAATGAAAACCAAGGAAGATTTAACTCAAATGAAGAAGTAGTAAATTTACCAGATAGATATACAATTGATCAACTTACCGTAAAAGTTATTAATGCAGAAGTTTTAAAAGAAGCTGTGGAGCTTGTTAAGAGAATATTGGTTCGCAAACATTTTGGTGTTCGTGATTATGAAATAATTTTGCCAGAACAACTAATTGAACAAAAACAGAAAACACAAAGAATTTTTAATATTGTTATGGGAGCGATTGCAGGTATTTCGCTTCTTGTTGGAGGCATAGGAATAATGAATATTATGCTTGCTAATATACTGGAACGGACAAAGGAAATTGGAGTGCGTCGTGCTATTGGCGCTACTAAAATAGATATTCTCAGTCAGTTTATTATTGAAGCAGTTACAATTAGTGTTCTTGGAGGAATTATTGGAATTATTGTAGGTTTTCTTCTAACCACATTAATTTCAACATATGCAGAATGGAAAACAGTAATCTCAACTATATCAGTTATCCTGGCTTTCTTTGTAAGTGTTGTCACAGGATTGATATTTGGTATTTATCCGGCAAAAAAAGCTGCTGATAAAAATCCTATCGACTGCTTGCGATATGAATAGGTTTTATAAAAACAATTTCATTATTTAATAACTTTCTAAAAAAAATCAATATGAAAAAAATTGTAAAATTGTTAAGCGTACTTTTTCTTGCAAACAATATTTACGCACAGAAAATTTTATCTCTTGAAGATGCTCTGTCAATTGCTTTAAAGGAAAGCTACTCAATAAAATATGCCGAATACTCACTTGAGAGTTCTCAAAAAAATCTTGAAGCTGTTAAACTTGGATTTCGAACTTCGGTCGATATGGAGTTTGACCTTCCTCGTTATTCAAGAAGTTTATCAAGCCAGTTCAATCCACTTACCGGCAACGAAGAATTTTTTAAAATAGGAAATACAACTCTCGAAAGTCGTCTTTATTTTACTCAACCGATTGTATTTACTAATGGAACATTTTCGCTTGTGGGTTCAATATTTGGAAGAGACCAGTTAGGCAGAGAAGCTAATGATTATTATTCTAATCTTAGTTTAAGATTAAAGCAACCATTATTTACATTTAACACACTCGGGGCAAGTTTGCAAAGAGCTGAAATAAATATGCAAAAATCTGAAAGAAATTATAGTAAAACACAACAGGAAATAATATATAATGTTACAGCTGCGTTTTATCAACTTTACCAAACAATGAAAAATGTTGAAATAGCAGAGGAAAAAGTTAAGCAAACAACTCTTTCTTATGAAACAGCTATAAATAAATTCAAAGCAGGTTTAATAGCTGAAGTTGAAGCTCTTCAACTGGAAGTGGATTTATCTGCAAGTAAAAATGAACTTCTGAATGCCCAGACAAAGTTTAGTGAGTCTAAAAATAATTTCAAAATTCTTATTGGTCTCCCGTTAGAAGAAGATTTTAATATTACAGCAACAGTTGTTTATAATCCAATTGAAGTTGATTTGAATGAAGCCATTGAATATGCACTTAAAAACCGACCCGAACTAAAGAATTCTGATGCCGATATAACGCTTAATATGTTGAATGTTGATGAAGTTGATTCCAAAGGAAACATCAATGCAATGATTAATGCTAATTACGGAATAAATAAAAATGATGACAGGTTTAAAGATATTTTTTCTTCGTTTGCAGAAGATAGAAGCATTACATTTACGTTATCTGTTCCAGTTTGGCACTGGGGAAAAAATAACCGTGAAGTTGAATCTGCCGAAGCAAACTTGAAAATGGCTAAATTAAATTACAACAACGAAAAAGAAGAAATAAAAAAAGAAATTATTACTGTTGTTAATAAATTGAAATCTGCAAAAGCAAGAGTAGAAGTTCTAAGTAAAAGTGTTGAGCTTGCACAAAAAAGTTATGATATAAGTCTTGCAAGATTTCAAGCAGGAACAATTACCAGTTTTGACCTTTCACAAATGCAATTACGTTTAACAGATGCTAAGATTAACAGCCTGAATGCTTTGATTGATTATCAACTGGCTCTTACAGATTTAACAAGAAAGACTTATCACAAATATTAAAAAGGGTTTTCAAGAACTAATTGAAAACCCATTGATTGAATTAATTTATATGTGGTTTTAATTTTTCTTCAAGATATTGTTTTGGAACAGCACCAACAACTCCATCAACAACCTCACCATTTTTGAATATTCCAATAGTAGGAATACTTCTTATTCCGTAACGAGAAGCAATTAATTGATTTTCATCTGTATTCAGTTTTACTACTTTTACTTTTCCGGAATAATCTTTAGCAATTTCTTCAAGAACTGGAGCAACCATTCTGCAAGGTCCGCACCATGGAGCCCAAAAATCTACTATTACGGGCAATGTTGCTTTTAGTACTTCCTGATCAAAATTGGAATCGGTTCCTTCAACTGTAAATTGACTCATTTTTTTTCCTTTCATTATTTTTAATAGTATGATGAAAAGATTTTATTTTGGTTTCAAAAAACAGAAAGGTTTTTATTCACTCTCTGTATTTTCTTTAAATATCTTATTTTTTAATTCCCAATCAATTCCATCACAAGGTAAGTAAGTGCGGGTGGGATGCTCATCATGTTTAAGACACAATACGGCTGTATCATCAAAATGTTTACAGGATGAGCAAAGAGTAAATTCAATTATTTCCTGATTCTTTTCTTTGAATAACTGGTAATAAATAATTGCCGGATGAAGTATAACTCCATAAATAACAAGCAGGGAGAGGCTCCACCAGAGTGAATAATCAAACCATCTGCTTGAAATCCATACTAAAGGAATTACAATGGCAGTTCTAATAATTGTCCAGAAAATGATTTCGCCCATTAAAAAAATTCTTTTTCTTTTAAAAGAAAAATACACCGATTATCCTAAAAACAATTATATTTTCTGCATTTTATTTAAATTTCAAACAGAGAAATTCATTTTTTTAATTTTGGAGATTAAATGAAGAAAACTTATAAACTATCGATTATAGCAGTTTTATATATTATTTTTAATTTATATCCTGTTGCATATTGTCAATCAGGTGGAATTAATTTGCTATTGGGATTTCCACAGGGAGAGTTTAAAGATAATGTAAAAAGAACTGGAATTGGTGTTGGTATTGAGGGATTATACTGGGTTTCTCAAGACGCTCCATTTGGAATTGGTTTGAATCTTAGTTATATGAATTATGGAAGCGAAACAAGAAGAGCACCATTTAGTTATACAATTCCCGATGTAACAGTTGACGTTGAAAGAACAAACAATATTGCAAACTTCAATATTCTTTTTCGATTAACAACAAAAAATACTTTATTAAAACCATATATTGACTTATTATTTGGTGGAGCATACCTTTTTACTGAAACTAAAATTGTTTCAACACGAAATTCTGAAGAGGTTACTACTGATACCAATTTTGATGATTTTGCTTGGAGCTATGGAGTTGGTGGTGGACTTATGTATAAAGTGTATGAAGAAATGGAAAAAGGAACAAAAATATATATTGATTTCAAAGTTAGATATATGTTTGGCAGTGAAGCACAGTATCTTAAAGAAGGTTCAGTTAATATTAATTATAACGTTAATCCACCTAAAGTAACTTATTATTATTCAGAATCGAAAACTGATTTGCTGAATACTCAATTAGGTGTTCAGGTTTATTTCGATTCTTTTGGATTCTGATTTTTCCCAATTTAGTATAGACATTTCAATTTTATCTTAGCATATTTGGTCTGTAAGTCAAATTGATTTATAGACCAATGCTGAGATTTCTATGACAAATAAATTTTTACAAATTAAGTATTTCACTAAAAGTTTTATTCTCTTGTTAACTTTGCTGTGTTCCGGGATACAGTTTGCACAGGTATCGTTGGATAAAATAGCGACTCTTGAAAAAGAAAGATTTGAAAAATTTTTTTATAATTCAAATTATAAATATCCTGGCGATTCAACTATTGATATAACTTACTATAAATTAAATCTTAAGATTACTACAACTCCTGCCTACCTTTGGGGTGAAGTTGATGTTTTTGCAAAAAGTAAAACACAGGGACTTACAAATATTTTTTTAGACCTCAGTAATGCCCTTACTCTTGATTCTGTAATGATCGGGAATACAAAATTAACTACTAATCATGCAAGTGATAAAATATATATATCCTTAAACCGTCCTTATTCATTAAACGAAATGATTTCTCTAAAAGTTTTTTATAAAGGAATTCCTTCCTCATCAGGATTTGGAAGTTTTACATTTGGTTCTCATAATGGTGAACCAGCAGTGTACACTTTAAGCGAACCATATGGTACAAAGGATTGGTGGCCATGCAAAGACACTCCTGCTGACAAAGCTGATTCTGTGGATATATGGATTACTTGTCCCGGAACTCTTACTGCTGTGTCAAATGGAATGCTAATCGAAACAAATGATAATGGAAATGGAACAAGGACTTTTAAATGGAAACACAGATATCCAATTGCACAATACCTAGTCTTCGTCTCTATTACTAATTATACAAAGTACACAAATTATTTTAAATACTCCGTAAATGATTCAATTCCTATTGATAATTATATTTACCCAGAAAATTTTTCTTCCGCGAAATATTTTTTAGATCATACACCATTGATGATGCAAATATTTTCGGATAAATTTGGTCTTTATCCATACATCAATGAAAGATATGGTCACGCAGAATTTGGATGGGGAGGAGGAATGGAACATCAAAC
>CAZQSR010000151.1:0-5151 GCA_964596145.1 uncultured Ignavibacteriaceae bacterium | reverse complement strand
CTATCTCGGCAATAAAATATACCGCCTGTTATGCACTGGCGGTTCTTGTCTGTCCGTGTGTCTGAGTCAAATTGCACTTTCATATTAAACTTGTCAATCGTTTTATTTTCTTTTCTGTCAGTGTCGCCTGTGTGTTGGCGTGTTTTAATTTTTTCTTTAAAGAGGGGGAGAAAAATTTTGAAATTTCCTCTGGGTTGGGGCAGACTCACTCTTTGGCAAGCTTTGGTTTGAGCTTGGGCAAGTGGGGCTTGACAATGTGTGTGGCTGCTGTGATGGCTCATTAGTTCTGATTTTTTTTAAAGTTTTCTGCTTGTTCAAAAATCTCAACATATACTTCGTCTCTTTCTACTGGTGGATAACCAAACTCATCTAAAATCAATATCAATTCTACTTTCAATGCTGATTTGATGTCGTCTCGTTTGTTCCAGTCAGGGAATTTCGCCTGATTGTCAACGATTACTTTTACTGCTTTTGATAAAGCTATCATTTTATCATCAGGATATTTGAAGTCATATTTTACACACAGTTCTTTCAAGATGTCGTAAAATGCTTTTTCTTCAAAGTCAATTCCTAATGCGTCACCTGCTGAAAATTCTTTGTGAACTTCCCAAATCAAGTCTGTCAAAGCGGTTGCCATTTCTTCATACACTTCACTTCTCAAAATGTCGTTTGCATCACGGTCGTTGTAGCGTTCAACCAAGGCTTGCATTTTTTTTGTAAAGTCAATTCCTTTTACTCGGTTTACTTTTCTGATTTCTGCAATTACTTTTGCAAGTAACTGTTGAAGCAATTTGATTTTTGTATTCGGTAATTTGATTCTATCAATCTTCGCCAAATAATCTTCATCAAAAATGTCTTGTTCGGTTTCTGCTTCGTCTCCGAGTTTGAAAATTTCCTCAACACCTTCACTTTGCAAAGCGTCTTTAATCATTTCCCGAACTTTGGCGTTCATCTGTGCTGTGTCGGGTGCATTGCCTTTGGTAAGTTTGAAAACAATGGAACGAACAGCCAAATAGAAATGCGTGTAATCTCTTTCTAACTGTCTTAATTGTTCGCTTCCTGCACAAATATCATAAGCGGCTTTTAGTCGTTTTACCAAACCCATAAAACGGGTTTCGAATTCTTTGGTTTTTTGCACATATTCGGCAGCAAGATTCAAAGTATTTAATTGCTGAATGGTTGTGCCTTTGAAATATTTTGAATTGTCGAAAGTATGAAACAGTTTAGCCAACAAGTCTATATGATTTCTTACAATGATGATGGATTCAGCAATGTCTTCAAAATTGTCTTTGTCGCCTTCGCTGTATTGCTTCAACGCTAAATTCATTTGGTTTTTAATTCCGATATAATCCACCACCAAACCTTTGTTCTTGCCTTCAAACTTACGGTTTACTCGTGAAATGGTCTGAATTAAATTGTGACGTTGTATTGGTTTATCAATGTAAATACTATCTAAGGAAGGAATGTCAAAACCTGTTAGCCACATATCAACAACAATTGCAATTTTGAAATTCGATTTTTCATTTTTGAATTGTCTGTCAAGTTCTTTGCGTTGCTCTTTCGTCCCTAACAAATCATACATTTCTTTCGGGTCGTCTTGTCCTCTGGTGGCAATGAGTTTGATTCGTTCAATCGGTTTCAGTTCTCGTTTGTCTTTGTCGGTAAGTTCTACACCTTCTTCGGCTGCTCGTATTTCGTTCCATTCAGGTTTTAATGCAATGATATTTTCATACAACTCATAAGCTATTTCGCGAGTGCTGCACACAAACATTGCTTTGCCTTTTACAGTTGAACCTTCCGTAACTCTCTTTTCATAATGGATTACAAAATCTTCTGCAACTGCTTTTAAACGGTCAGGGTCGCCAATAATGGCATACATCTGTGCCATTTCCTTTTTGCTTTGCTCAATCTGATTTTCGTTGCTTCCTATTTCAGCACACTTGGCGTAATAATCTTCAATCTCTTTGAGTTTGGAGTTATTCAACAACACTTTTGCTGCTCTGCCTTCATATACAATCCGAACAGTGATTTCATCTTTCACTGATTCTGTCATAGTGTAAGCATCAACCACTTTCCCAAACACATCAAGCGTTGCATCTATTGGCGTTCCTGTGAAACCTACAAATGTTGCATTGGGTAAGGAATCGTGTAAGTATTTAGCAAAGCCATAAGTTTTAGTAACGCCCTTTTCGGTTACTTTCACTTTTTGGTCAAGGTTTACTTGGCTTCTGTGTGCTTCGTCCGAAATACAAATAACATTGCTGCGGTCGGTGAGCAGTTCGGTATCTTCTGTAAACTTGTGAATAGTAGTTAAGAAAACACCACCGCTTTGTCTGCCTTGTAGTTTGGTTCTCAGGTCGGCACGGCTTTCAACGCTTTCCACTGCATTGTCGCCGATAAATCCTTTTGCGTTTATGAATTGTGCCGAAAGTTGGTCGTCCAAATCGGTGCGGTCAGTTATTAAAACAATGGTCGGACTTTCAAAATATTCGCTTTTCATCAACAACCTTGTGAGATAAAGCATTGTGAAACTCTTTCCGCAACCAGTAGCACCAAAGTAAGTTCCACCTTTTCCGTTTCCTTCGGGCTTTTGAGCTAACTTAATATTATCATACAATGCCCTTGCTGCATAGTATTGTGGATAGCGACAAACAATTTTCTCATTTTTCTTTGAGCTGTCAGGAATATATATAAAGTTACGAATAATATCACGTAAACGGTTTTTATGAAACATACCCTGAATGAGTGTGAACATACTGTCGATGCCGTCAACATCTTTTGCCAAACCTGCAACTCTACGCCATGCATAGAAAAACTCGTAAGAAGCAAAAAAAGAACCCGCTTTGTTGTTTACTCCATCACTTATAACACAAAAAGCATTGTATTTAAAAAGTTCAGGAATATCCCTTCTGTAACGAACAGTTAATTGCTTGAAAGCATCAAAAATATTGGCTTCTTCACGAATAGCAGATTTAAATTCAAAAACCACCAAAGGCAAACCGTTAATATAAACAATGCCATCAGGGATTCGCTTTTCATTGCCAACAATTTCCAACTGATTAACAAATTTGTAAATGTTGGTGTCTGGCGGATATTGTTTTTCGGGTTCTGCTGCAATTGAAATTAATTGTTCTGCTTCGGGTTGGCGTTGTTTATTTAGTCCTGCGTAATTAATAAGTTGAATGTAAATGTCTTTTTGGTTGCGGTCTTCACGTTTTAGAATAAAACCATCAGAAAGTATTTTTAAAAATGTTTTGTTGCTTTCGTAAAGGTCAGATGCAGGAAGTGATTTAAGTTGAAGAATAATAGATTTAACTTCATTTACCGTAATTCCCTGACTTGCGTATTGGTTTAAAAGAAAGCTCATTAAATCTTCTTCAATCAATACTTCATCTGTATTTCGGGAAATGGTAATGCCCAAGTGATGGGGAAATCCTTCTTGCCCCAATAACTCGGTAAAAGCCTTTTCTAATTTTTCTTCGGTGAATTTCATTTATTAAAAGATTTGATAGCTTAATAAGGACAAGTCGTTTCTATCTTCGAATTTTATTTTCAAACCTTCAGAAGTTAATATTGTAGTGTACTTACTTGGGGCTTGTGGAATAATTTTATTTGATTTTATACTTTCCGCCATTAGTTTGATATAAGATGATACATTTTCACTGACAATAAAACTTAATGGATTTTGTTTTAATTCGTAACTAATAAAACGAGAAAGAGTCTCAGGAAGAATATCCTGATAAATTTCTAATAATCCTTTTTCTTCTTTTTCAATTATTCGTGCAAACCTTTCAATTTGAATACAAATCAATTCTGCAAGCAGTTCATAAACAAATTTATTGTCGTAGAAAAAGAAAAAGAAGAAAAAGTTAACTTCACTTGTTAAGCCATCATACGAGGTTCTGAATTTATGGGTTATACCGTTATTGATTGTAATAGGTGGAGCTTGATTTGCAGCTTGATTGTCAATATCCAATACAGGAACAAATGATGAATGATGAATTAAGTTTCCAGCCTTGCTTTTAAAATCAGAATTTTCAGTAATACGAGGAAAAACATAAATAACAGAATTTGGACTGATGCCGGTTGAATTAGCTAAATTTCTTAAAGTAGAATGTTGAGTGCCTTTTGCTGCATCGTTAAATGTAAACAATGCATGTTCCGGACTTCTGCTTTCATTCCTTGCAGTTTGCCTATAGAACTGCGACTCTCTTTTTTGGCTATATGACATTCTAATACCTGCTTTATATTGCAAAAACAATAATCTACCGTTCTGACCATTCGGTAGGTTATAACTAATTGAAACGTCATATCCCCCAGTTATTGGGTTGTTTTCTTCTTCTTGAGTTAAACCCTCTGCAAAAATCGTTGCATGATTAAAGAATTGTCTTAAATTCTCTCTGTTTCTAATAATTGGAAATGGGAACCAATGAATATGGTTTAAATACCATATGAAAGACTTACTAAGATTGAGTAATTCATTTGTGATGTTTAATTCAAACGTTTTTTCATTGATTTCCTTTGCCATAATTCAATTTTATTTACAAATTTTCCGCAAAACATTTTTTAATCTTTAACCAAATTAAGGTTATCATTTAAGAATTTAACAATACGATTTTTAAACTCTTTCTCACGTTTTTCAATATCGTCTTTTACCCAATCGCTCTTAGGATATATCGCTAATTCAAGCACAACAGATATTTCAGACTCTTTGTATTTTTCTTTTTTCTTTTCAAAATATCCATTACCTGCTTGGATGTTGAGTTTTTTCTCAAAAACAATTTTATTTCCAAAACGGTCTAGATATGCTTGTGCATCTTTTTCATCCCATCCATTATAATTTGTCGTTTGCCATTTCTTTGGGAAAATATGCTCTATATCAAAAGTGTTTTTGATAAGCTCTTTCTGATTTTTGTTCAAGTATGCATCCAATAAAAGTAAAGGACGCATTAAACGTGCACTTGACTGTTCATCAATTTTTTCTCTGAATTTTTCATCTTCCATTTTGAACTGGCGATCAAATGCATTGTTTTCTTCTACCGTAATGCAAGCATTATAAATATCGTCTTTAATGGCATTGATAGAAGGTGTATCAATAAACTTGGCAAATAGAAACGACATCAATTTTATGAGAAAAGCCCTTAAATCTTC
>CAZQSR010000150.1:0-5204 GCA_964596145.1 uncultured Ignavibacteriaceae bacterium | reverse complement strand
TACAACCCCGATTTTTGCTACGCTATCAAAAGCAACGATGGTAACAAAGTTTTTTTAGTAGTGGAAGCTAAAGGCTATAAATCGTCAACAGCAATTCCGGTAGATGAAAAAGGAAAAATTGACTTTGCTAAAAAGTATTTTGAGGCACTAAGCGAACACTACAAAGACCAAAACATTAAAGTTTTATTTAAAGAACGTATCAATAGAACGCAATTAGCTTCATTAATAAACGAGGCATAGAACAATGGACAAACAAGATTTTATAAAAGCAGGATTTACAGTTGTTGGCACAGAAAACAACGAAAACAAATTGTTGCGTTTTCTGAAAGAGCACTACCCAAGCGTTATCAAGGATAATGAAATTAACCTACAAGAGCTTAAAGCCATTTTAGGTTTACCCGTTGACGAAAAGGTAAACGGATACGGCCTAAACTTTGTAGGCAGAAACTTTGCCCGTGCCAAATATGCTCAAAAGACAGAAAAAGAATTACGCCTAAATAACACATTAAGTAAAAATATTGACACAACAGAAAATTTGGTACTAAAAGGCGATAACTTAGACTGCCTCAAAATCCTCAAGAACCATTATAGCGGAAAAATCAAATGTATTTACATAGACCCCCCATACAATACTGATAGTGACGAATTTGTTTACCCCGATAGGTTTGATAAAGAGGAATTAGAAATATTAGGATTGGCAAACCTAAGCGAAAGCGATTTTGCAAGAATGGAATTTAGCTTTAAAACTAAAAAGAGCCACAACGGTTGGTTAGCTTTTATGTATCCTCGCCTATTATTGGCAAGAGACCTTTTGAGCAAAGACGGAGTAATTTTTATAAGTATTGACGATAATGAACAAGCCAATCTAAAACTATTGTGTGATGATGTTTTTGGGGAGGAGAATTTTTGCGGTCAGATAGTTTGGCAGACTGCAACAGACAATAACCCAACTCAAATTGCAACTGAACACGAGTATGTCATTGTATATGCCAAGTCAAAAGATAATCAGGATTTTTGGGAATCGTCATCTGAAAAAGGGCAATTAATTCAAAGCAAGTACGAAGAACTCAAAGAATTGTATGGTGATAAAATAGAAAGCATACAAACTGAACTAAGAAAATGGATAAGAAAGCAAACCAATGGTGATGACTTATCAGGTGTTGCACATTATTCTTATGTTGATGAAAAAGGAGTTTTTTATCCAGGCAATTCTGCGAATACAAAACCAGGAGGTTACACTTATGACATTATTCATCCAATTACAAAAAAAGTTTGTGCTAAACCTGAATATGGGTATAGATGGAAATTTGAAACATTTAAAGCAGCAGATGATAATGGTGATGTATTATGGGGCGAAACAGAAAAAACTATTCCGAAAATTAAAAAAAGACTCGATACTGTAACAGAAAAATTGAAAAGTTACTATTATGAAGACAACAGAGGAACTACTGCTGAATTAAAGAATTTGTTTGATGGTAAAGTTGTATTTAATAATCCTAAATCAATTAATTTTTTGGTTCATATTCTGAAATTTGTAACGAATTTAGATGGAATCGTTCTCGACTTTTTTGCAGGTAGCGGTTCAACAGGGCACGCAGTAATGCAATTAAATGCAAAAGACGGTGGAAACCGCAAATTCATTCTGTGCCAAATAGACGAGCCAATCAAAGAAGATAAACCTGCTTACAAGTTTTGCATTGAAAACAATTTACCTCCAGTTATTTCAAGTATAACTGTTGAACGTCTAAAACGAGCAGGAGAAAAAATTGCCAATGACATAGAAGCAGAAAACAGCAAAACAGGATTGTTTGAGGAAGATAAAAAGCAAGTTCCTGATATTGGCTTTAAAGTATTTGACAGTGTAGAAGCCCCAAAATTGAAAGTTGACGACAAAGGGCAAATTTCAATAACAGAAAATGAAACAGACGCTTTAAGTCGCATTTATAATATGGTTTTCACGGTTGGTTTAGACGAGCCGACACAAGTTCCTGAAGAGATTGTAAAAGATTGCGTTTATCGCATTGGAAATAATTACTATATAACAAATAGTGAAAAAGTAAGCAAAGAACAATTTGCAGTGTATATTAAAAATGGTAAAGTATTCATTGACGGTTGGACAGCCAGCTTGAATGCAACATTACAACACTATAAAGAAGATGTAAAAATTGTGTTTTAAGCCAACGCATTTTGCAAGCACATTTGCAAACCGCACAAGCCGACACACAAGCCAAAGTTTGCAAAAGAGCTTGCAAAGCCGACGCAAACAAAAATTGTTTTTAAAAAAATTCCTGACCCTTCAAAAAAAATAAAAAACGCAAGGCACAACCCGACAGACAAAAGACAGGAAACCGAACAACGACAATGGTTTACAGGCACGGTGGACAAGAACGCCAGCAGCTAACAGCGGCTTGGCGTAATGGCGGGTGCAGTGCTTCGTATGACGGTTTTGTAGTAGGTTCATGTGTAGTTCTTCGATTGAACTTTTGTGCTAAAAATCCGCCACTACGCCAAGCCGCAAAACCGTTATGCGTCATGCTAAGAGAAACCGCAGTGCTAATAATAAACATTAAAAGAATATACAGAATTTATGCTTTTTAACTCAATTGACTTTGCAATATTCTTACCGATAGTTTTTATACTTTATTGGTTTGCAACAAACAAAAACTTGAAACTGCAAAATTTATTAATCGTTGCTGCAAGTTATTTATTCTATGGTTGGTGGGACTGGAGATTTTTATCGCTGATATTGTTCAGCACCATTGTTGACTATTCAGTTGGACTGGGGCTTTTAAAACAAGAAAACCAGACAAAAAGAAAAATTTTACTTTGGACAAGCATTTTAGTAAATCTTGGATTTCTTGGTTTTTTCAAATACTATAATTTCTTTCTTGACAACTTTATTACTGCCTTTTCATTTTTTGGAACAGAAATTAAAGCAAATTCATTAAACATTATTTTACCGGTTGGAATTAGTTTCTATACTTTCCAAACATTGAGTTATTCAATTGATGTATATAAACGAAAACTTGAACCAACTAAAGATTTTATTGCTTTCTCAGCATTCGTAAGTTTCTTTCCTCAATTGGTTGCTGGACCTATTGAGCGAGCAACACATTTACTTCCACAATTTTACAAAAAGCGGACTTTCGATTATTCAAAAGCCGTTGATGGGATGCGGCAAATTCTTTGGGGATTATTCAAGAAAATAGTAATTGCCGACAATTGTGCCGAATATGCAAACTTGATTTTCAACAATTCAGCCGACTATTCTGGGAGCACACTTGTTTTAGGGGCATTATTTTTCACTTTTCAAATTTATTGCGACTTTTCTGGCTATTCAGATATTGCAATTGGAACTTCCCGACTTTTTGGTTTTGACTTAATGCGAAACTTTAACTTTCCATATTTTTCAAGAGATATTGCAGAATTTTGGAGACGATGGCATATTTCACTTTCAACCTGGTTTAGGGATTATCTCTACATACCATTAGGCGGAAGTCGTGGTGGCACTTGGATGAAAGTTAGAAACACTTTTACTATTTTCATTGTGAGTGGATTTTGGCACGGTGCAAATTGGACATTTATTGTTTGGGGTGCATTAAATGCAATTTACTTCTTACCTCTTTTATTGACCAACAATAACCGTAATAATCTTGAAACAGTAGCTCAAGGAAAGTTTTTTCCAAGTATTAAAGAGTTTTCTTTTATGTTACTAACTTTTGGATTGACTGTTTTTGCTTGGATATTTTTTAGGGCAAATAATATCGGACACGCAATAAGTTACATTTCTGAAATTTTATCGCCTTCTCTATTTTCAATTCCAAAATTTGCGGGTATGGCTAAAGCTTTAACCACAATAATTCTTGTTGCTATTTTTGTCTTAATCGAATGGCAAGGGAGAGAAGGTCAATATGCAATTGCTCATTTAGGAATTAATTGGAAACGCCCCCTAAGATACGCAATGTATTATGCAATAATAATTGCAATCTTTTGGTTTGGCGGAAAAAAACAACAATTTATTTACTTTCAGTTTTAAGAAATACTATGAAGCAATTTATCAAAAGACTATTAAACTTTTCCTTTTTCCTTACTATCCCATTCTTGGTTTTATTATGTTTATATATAATATTAGACCCCTTTAAAGTTCTCAAATCCTATGATTCTTTTTATGATACAAAAGCAGATGGTAGGGTAGGCTTAAATAGGGATTTCGTTAGTACAACTACCTTTATAAGGAATAGCGAAAAAATTGACTACAATTCATTTATATTTGGTAATTCTCGTTCAATTTTTTATCAAATAGATGATTGGAAAAAGCATTTGGATTCTAATTCAAAATGCTATCATTTTGACGCTTCAGGTGAAGCTTTGTGGGCATTAAATAAGAAACTCGAATTTATAGATAAACAAGGCAATAACCTAAATAATATTTTACTAATATTGGATTATGCAACAATAATACAGGATAAACCAAAAGAAGGTCATCTGTTTATAATATCTCCCCCATTAGTTAATAATTCCAATTTATTTGATTTTCATAAAACATTTTATTTAACCTTTTTAAATCATAAATTTCTATATGCCTACTTAGACTTTAAACTATCTGGAAAAGTGAAACCATACATGAGAACAAGCTATTTATTAGATGACAGGCCTCTTAATTATGACATTACTACTAATGAAATTAGATACAATTATTTTGAAAAATTAATTGAAGACGGTAAATATTATACACATGAAAGATTGTCTGTTTTTTACGATAGGGACACTTTAACTCAAAAGTATTCATCGCAAAGCATTTTTGAAGAACAAAAGAAAATATTTCAAAATATTCAATCTATTTTAGAAAAACATAATTCAAAAGTAAAAGTAATAATTAGCCCTCTGTACGACCAAATGAAAATGAACGACAACGACTTAATTTATTTGAGAAGTATTTTTGGACAGAATAATGTATTTGATTTTTCTGGCATAAATGAATATACAAACGACTACAGTAATTACTATGAAAGTTCTCATTATAGACCACATATTGCACGTAAATTAATGGAAATTGCATATGAATAAAAAGCACGAACACACAACATCGTGTATAAAACATTTGGCAGTCAGTGGTTTATCAAGTGTTTCAGCTCGTATCAAAAGTAGTTGTAACTTGACAGGACAGTGCTTCGAAATCGGCAACAAAAACATACCGCCAAACC
>CAZQSR010000149.1:0-5231 GCA_964596145.1 uncultured Ignavibacteriaceae bacterium | reverse complement strand
CCACGATTTGTTGCTGGTGCACTTGGACCCACGAATCGAACTGCTTCCTTATCTCCCGATGTAAACGATCCGGGTTATCGCGCCATAACTTTTGATGAACTTGTAGATGCATACACTGAACAAGCCCGGGGTTTAATAGATGGTGGAGCGGATATACTTCTTGTTGAAACAATCTTCGATACTTTGAATGCAAAAGCAGCTATTTACGGAATTCAGGATTATTGCGAAAAAAATAATATAGAAATTCCAATAATGATATCGGGCACAATTGTAGATCAAAGCGGAAGAACTTTATCCGGTCAAACCACCGAAGCATTTCTAATCTCATTATCACACACAAAAAATTTATTAAGTATAGGTTTGAATTGTGCTCTCGGCGCAAAACAAATGCGTCCCTTCCTTGAAGAACTTTCGCTTAAAGCACCATGCTTTGTTAGCGTTTATCCCAATGCTGGTCTGCCAAATGCTTTTGGTGAATATGATGAGACTGCTTCTCAAATGGCAAAAATTTTAGAAGAATTCGGTAGAGAAGGATTTTATAATGTCGTAGGTGGTTGCTGCGGAACAACTCCCGAACACATTAAAGCAATAACTGAAGTTGTTAAAGATATTCCACCAAGAAAAATTCCTGAAACGAAAAAATATTTAAGATTAAGTGGATTGGAACCACTAATAATTCATGAAGAAACAAATTTTGTAAACATTGGTGAAAGAACAAATGTCGCTGGTTCGAAAAAATTTGCAAAATTAATTGCAGAAGAAAAATACGAGGAAGCTCTTTCAATAGCTAAAGATCAGGTTGATGGAGGAGCTCAGATACTTGATGTAAATATGGATGAGGGAATGCTCGATTCTGAAAAAGCTATGACAAAATTTCTAAACCTTCTGGCTTCAGAACCTGATATTGCCAAACTTCCTATAATGATTGATTCTTCAAAGTGGAGTGTAATTGAAGCGGGGTTAAAATGTCTGCAAGGAAAGGGAATTGTAAATTCCTTAAGTCTTAAAGAAGGTGAGGTTGTCTTCATTGAACACGCAAAAAAAATTCTGAAATATGGAGCTGCTTTAATTGTAATGGCTTTTGACGAAAAAGGACAGGCAGACACTTTTCAAAGAAAAATCGAAATTTTCAAACGAGCGTATGATTTACTTGTAAATCAAGTTGGTTTTTTACCGCAGGATATTGTCTTCGATCCAAATGTACTTACAGTTGCCACAGGAATTGAAGAGCATAATAACTATGCCGTTGATTTTATTGAAGCTACAAGATGGATAAAACAAAATCTGCCATATGCAAAAGTTTCAGGTGGAATAAGCAATGTTTCTTTTTCTTTCAGAGGGAATGATACAGTGCGAGAAGCAATGCATTCTTCTTTTTTATATCACTCTGTAAAAGCTGGTCTTGATATGGGAATTGTGAATGCAGGACAACTTGCAGTGTATGATGAAATTCCAAAAGATTTACTTGAGCTTGTTGAAGACGTTTTATTAAACCGCAGAAAAGATGCAACTGAACGACTGGTTTCATTTGCTGAACAAATAAAACAAAAAGATAAAACAAAGGGAAAAGATGAAGAAGATTGGAGAAAACTTCACGTTGGAGAAAGACTAAAACACGCACTTGTAAAAGGGATTGTTGACTTTATTGATTCCGACACTGAAGAAGCAAGACTATCTTATCCGTCTCCATTAGCAGTTATAGAAGGTCCATTAATGGAAGGAATGAATCTTGTTGGAGATTTATTTGGTGCTGGGAAAATGTTTCTTCCACAGGTTGTAAAAAGTGCAAGAGTAATGAAAAGGTCGGTTGCTTTATTAACTCCTTATATTCAGAACGCTGGGAACGATGAAAATCAACAAAGGACTTACTCTGGTTCTGTTCTTTTAGCAACAGTTAAAGGAGATGTTCACGATATAGGGAAAAATATTGTTGGTGTTGTTTTGGGCTGTAACAATTATAAAATTATCGATCTTGGTGTAATGGTTCCTGCTGAAAAAATAATTGAAACAGCAATCAAAGAAAATGTAGATATAGTTGGCTTAAGCGGATTAATTACTCCTTCACTTGAAGAGATGATTCACGTTGCAAAAGAAATGGAAAGAAGAGGAGTTAAAATACCTTTATTAATTGGTGGAGCAACAACATCAAGAATTCATACTGCAGTTAAAATTGCCCCTTCATATAAAGCCCCCACTATCCATGTTCTTGATGCTTCACGTAGTGTTTCGGTTGTAAGTAATCTAATTGGTCAAGATAAAAACAATTTTATAAAACAAATTAATGAAGAATATGAATCGCTTCGTGTTAGTCAGATTAAAAATAGAGAAGAAAAAAAATATATATCTATTGAGGAAGCAAGACAAAATAGTTTTCAATTAAACTGGCAGGAAGAATATATCTCCCAACCAAGCAAATTGGGAATAGAAATTTTCTGGAATTTTTCGCTTGAAATATTAAGAAATTATATTGATTGGACTCCATTCTTCCTCGCCTGGGAAATCAAAGGAAAATTTCCCTCAATTTTTGAAAATGAAAAACATGGTAACGAAGCGAAAAAACTCTTTGATGATGCAAACGAAATGCTTGATTTCATAATTAAAGATAAATTGCTTCAAGCTAATGGTGTTGTTGGGATATTTCCTGCAAATAGTATTAATAAAGATGATATAGAAGTTTATACAGATGAAAATCGTAATGGAATACTATGCGAATTTCACACTCTCAGACAACAGAATAAAAAAACTACAGGACAGCCAAATTATGCTCTTGCTGATTTCATTGCTCCAAAAGAAAGCGGCATGAAAGATTATATTGGTGCTTTTGCTGTTACAACAGGACTGGGAATTGAAAAATTGATTTCTGATTTTGAAAAAAGACATGATGAATACAATGCGATAATAATAAAAGCAGTTGCAGACCGCCTTGCAGAAGCCTTTGCCGAGTATCTTCATGAAAAAGTCAGGAAAGAATTCTGGGGTTATGCAAAGAGTGAAAATTTATCAAATGATGAATTAATAAAAGAAAAATACACTGGCATTCGTCCAGCTCCAGGTTATCCTGCTCAACCAGATCATACTGAAAAAATAATTTTATTCGAATTATTAAAAGCAAAAGAAAACACTGGCATTCACTTAACCGAAAGTCTTGCTATGTATCCTGCTGCTTCTGTGTGCGGTTTATATTTTGCGAATAAAAACGCAAAATATTTTTCTGTTGGTAAAATTGGCAAAGATCAGGTAATTGATTATCATAAAAGAAAAGGTTTAAGCCTTTCTGAAACAGAAAAATGGCTTAAACCAATTTTAAATTATGAGTAGGAAAGTGTAAGAAAAGTTACCTGCTTCTACGTTTCCTTTTTTTATCATACTTCTTCTTACGCGAGAAATTATCTTCATTGTTTGTTTTATTAAAGGAAAAATCCTTTCTTTTGCTTTTCTTCTCAGCAAAAAAATCTTCTCTGTTCTGTTTTTGTCTTTTAATTCTTTTTCTTTCCGGTTTACCTTTTGATTCAGCTACCTCAAGAATGATTTTTCTCTTCTTGAATTCTTTTCCATTGAAAGCATTTAATAATTCTTCTGTATAATTTTTATCAATCTCAAAAAAGGAGAAATTATTCATTATTTCTATATCTCCTATTTCAATGTCATCTGTTCTGGTAAAATCATTTATCAAAGAAATCAAACTTCTTGGTTGAAGATTTTCTTTTTTACCAAGATTAATAAAAAAGCGTGTGAAACCAGCGTTTCGTTTTCTTTCTCCTCCTGATTTTTTAGATTCTGCAGGACTGCTTAGATCCACGGCATTTTTATAATAATCTAAAAATCTGTTAAACTCAACCGAAACAAATTTTTTAATTAATTCTTCTCTATCAAGCCATTCTAATTTTTTAAAAATAACAGGCAACAAAGGATCGATCTGCGAATAATCAACTTCAACTTTTTCCATTCTGTCAATAAGATAGAATAATTGTCTTTCACAAATTTTATCCCCTCTGGGAATAGAGTTAAAAGTGAAACTCTTGTTAATTTGTTTTTCAATCTGTTTCAATTTCCCTTTTTCCTTAAGACTTGCAATAACAATGGAGATTCCGTTTTTTCCAGCTCTTCCTGTTCGCCCGCTTCTATGCAAATAGAGATCAAGTTCATCTGGCAGGTTAAAATTAATTATATGAGTCAAATCATCAACATCAAGTCCACGAGCAGCAACATCAGTAGCAACCAACAACTTCAAATGTTTAATCCTGAATTTATTCATCACAACATCTCTTTGTGGCTGAGATAAATCTCCGTGCAATGCATCCGCATTATAACCATCACGGATAAGATTATCTGCAATTTCCTGTGTTTCTTTTTTTGTTTTACAAAAAACTATCCCGTAAATCTCGGGGTGATAATCAACTATTCTTTTTAATGCAAGATATCTGTCTTTTGAATGAACTGTATAACAAATGTGATTTACATTTTCAGCTCCCGAATTTTTTTTGCCAATAATGATTTCAACAGGATTGTTCATATACTTATTTGCAATTGTTCTAACTTCATTTGGCATGGTTGCCGAAAATAAAAGAGTATTTTTATCTTCTGGTGCATGAGAAAGAATTTCTTCAAGCTCATCACGGAAGCCCATATTAAGCATCTCATCTGCTTCATCAAGAACGAGTATTTTTATTTCAGATAGGTTAATAACTTTTCTATGGATAAGATCAGCAAGTCTGCCGGGAGTTGCAGAAATGATGTGTACTCCTTCTTTAATCATTTTAATTTGTCTGTCAATGCTTGCCCCGCCAAATATTGCTCCAATCTTAATTTCGTTTTTATATTTTGAAAAGAGAGATAAATCATCTGCAATTTGAAGACAAAGTTCTCTTGTTGGACTAAGTATTAAGTGTTGAATCTTTTTTAATTGTGGTTGTGTTTTTTGTATTAATGGCAATCCAAACGCCGCTGTTTTTCCTGTCCCTGTTTGCGCAAGAGCAATAAGATCCTGAAATTCTGTCTGTAATAAGTGTGGTATTACTTTTTCCTGTACAGGTGTTGGCGTCTCGAAACCGAGTTCTTCGACTGCGTTTAATAATTCTTCTTCTAATTCAAGTTCTTTGAACATAATAATTCTTTCTTTTTCAATTTAATGTTTTGTCATGTACCTGTGAGCGGGAGGGGAGAAATATTGTAGTTTACAGATTTAGTTCTCTTCCAATCCGGTAAGGATTTTAATTGACAATACAAATATA
>CAZQSR010000148.1:0-5250 GCA_964596145.1 uncultured Ignavibacteriaceae bacterium | reverse complement strand
AAAAGCAAAAACCGTGACGAGCTTATGAATTATACCGTCCGTGTTATGGGCCAGGCCTTATTTATTTGTCTAGTTACCAGAAAATTGTCAAGGTATACAAGTATTCTTTTTTTTGATAAGTCCTGGTGCAGAAATTCTATTGCGACGTCGCGAGGGAGAAAAATTTTAAGATTTTCAAGCTTTTGATTTGCAAGCTCTTTGCCATAGCTTTGGCTTAGAAATGGCTTGTGCGGCTTTGGCAATGTGCTTGCAAATACTGTCTATGTGAACCAACTTTGAGCCAATTATGAGTCAATTGAGCCAACTTTGAGCCAACTTTGAGCCAACAATGTGAATACTTAAATAAAGTCTCCTCCAATTGCACTTCCATATATTGCTCTAAATAATATATAGACAGAACTAGAGCCCTTCGTTCCTTTATTCATCAGTAGTTGTTTGTTTTCCAGTTCTGACAAATCCCTTGTCGCAGTAGCTTTTGATACATTATATAAGGATTGGTATTCACGATTTGTAATTTTACCCTTCTCTTTTACATGAAGAACTGCTTTAACTTGTCTTTTATTAAGACCAAGTGAATCAAGGTATTCACTAAAATATATGTCTTTTCTAAATTCTACAGAAATATCACTTGAGTTATAACTAAAAACCGGGTCGGGAATCCCTGCCTTTCTACATTCATTAATGATTTTAATTGTTCCCCGACCCCAGGATTCAATATATCCGCTACGGAATAGTGCATTCGCGATATCTGGATTATAAGGTCTTGAGGCGTGTTTTTTCAGTAAGTTCTTAATTGTCCAATTTTCAGGTAGTTGGCCCTCGTTCCAGAATATGATTTTATCACTATAAACACTTATTTGTATTGGAGTACCACCTGAATAGTCCTTGTGTGCTATGGCGTTTAGTAATGCTTCTCTAATAGCTTCTTTAGGATATTCAAATTTTTCGAGTCTTGTAATACCCTCGTAGCTTATTTCAGCTTTTATGTACCTGGAAAAAAGTAAAGCAATAGATTTTTCAATTTGTTCAAATAAATTGCCATGAATTTCATCCTGAAATTTCAAATCATCATCCGATTGAAAATAACCAATTTTGATGTATGAGCCTGTTATAAAATTTTCAGGGGCAGGATGAAATAGTAGTAATGCAGCCCGTTTTAGGTACTCTCCTTCTTTTAATTGCAGATTTTCAACCAATTGTTCATTTGAGTCTGATAAGCTTTCTTCGTTAATCCTTTGGCTTTTAGAGGCTAACTTTCTGAATAAGTCGAATGTTTCCTGCTTTAAATTGACTACCGAAACTTTTGGAATCGGAACACCATCCCAACGTTTGCCGATCTTTTGTAATAGAAACTTATCAAGCGCCGCCCCTTTCAATTCCTGTTTAGTGGAACCACTTCGATAGTAATATTGTCCCTTATAGTTTATTGGTACGGATATGCCTCAATATTTATTTCTATGAACTCTACCTTTTTATATCTCTTCAGATTGACATCTACCAAAATTCCAAGAATATTCTTCACTTTATTAGGGATATCTTCCATAAGTCGTTTTGCATCTTTCACTCCGGTGACTTTACCAGCATCATTTTTGCCAATAAAAATCTTACCTCCCTGTGCATTTGCAAAACCACAAATCCATTTCAGATACTCATCTCTCCAGGATTCCTTATATTCTATATTTTGGTTCTCAGACATTTACTTCTTTTGTTAGCTTTTTATAGTATCTGTTTCTTTGCTTGAACATTTTTTCAAAGTAATCAATTTTTGAATCACGATAATCAAAAATAACCGGAGGATTTCCGGAATGCTGAATCCGACCAATATACTGTATTAGTTTTCCTTCAAAAGCGAAAGGGTACACAATGAAAAGACATTCAAGATTATTTAAATCAATTCCTTCACCAAAATATTGTCCGGTTGAAATCACTATTTTAAAATGACCTTGTTTCAACTGTTCAATTTTACTTTTTCTGCTGCTTTCAGAATCCTCTCCATGAATTGTAATTGTCTCATATTTGTCCTTAAGATAAAGGTTAAGGATGTCAACATGTGCCTTTCGTTCTGTCAGGATCAGAAATGTTTTGAATCGATCAGCGTTTTTTTCAATATCATCTAATATCAGAGAATTCCGGTTAGTATCATGAATAAGGATTCTTGAAATGGTTTCGTATTTATCAATCTTATAATCAAAAGGTGCATATAAATTTGTCTCTTTGATGTTTACCTCTATCTTAGTTTGTTTCTGCCTGATCTGATCAATCTGATCTACATTATATAAAATATTTCCGATGTAGACATAAATCAGTTTTTCATCATTATTTTTCCGTTTGGGGGTGGCTGTCAGTCCATACAGATAGAAAGAATTGAAATTAACTATTGCTTCTCTGAATGATTTTGCCGGAATATGATGACACTCATCAACAATTATTGTCCCGAAACTGTTGGAAATCTTTGCAATCTCATCATTCCTCGAAAGAGATTGAATCATTGCTACAGTAATCTCTTTCCCGATTTTAAATTTCTGATTCCCGATTTGTCCGATATCTTTCTTTGATATCTTAAGAAAACTTTGAATCCGGTCTATCCATTGGTCAAATAATTGTTTCCTGTGAACTATAATTAAGGCAGGCTGTCGTTTTTGAGATATTAATTCAAGACCGATTACTGTCTTGCCTGAACCCGGAGGCGAAACAATGACTCCAAAGTCCTTATCCAGAGTTTTTTCTATCGCAACTTCCTGTTCAGGTCTCAATTCTATGTCTGACTCAAAGTCGACCGGATCAAGCTTCTTTCTCTTGTCAGTAATCTTAAAAGGTAGATCTTCCTTTCTGCAAAATGCAATTAAATTTACAGCAAATCCCCGAGGTAAGATTACTTCCTCCTGGTTCTCTTCCACCAACTTGAAATACTTTTCGAGATTGAAGGTGGATTTTCCCATGTTTTTCTTAACCAGATAATCAGAATTCATGAAGTTCAGGTTTTCCCTTATGAACTCAATAAGTTTTCTATTAAGGTGAAGACGTTTCAGATATATTTGACCACTTATCTGAATTTCAATTACCGGTTTTGAATCTCTATTAAAACTCGATTTAAAGAAATCATCTACTTTTTCCTTAAAAATGTCTTCATAAATCAATTTAAACTGACTGATTGACAGTTTTTTGAATGACTTTATGGTCTCAAACTGATTTTCGTACGGTAAGAAATTTTCAGGCTTCAGGAATGCTGAATTGCCATTTATCAGTGCATTACCGTTTAGCGGGAGTGCAATTAAATTACCCATTCCTTTCCCGGTATGAAAATCCTGATTTGGGAATAGCCTGTCAAAACTTGGCTCTTTGTCAAAATGGGAAATAATAGAGGCTTCTCTAAGTAACTCATATAATAGTTTCCGCGACTGATCTGCCGGAATGTTCACCTCAAAGAAAATCCATAGATGTCCGCCGTTTCCTGAGCGGGACCGTTCAATATAGGCTGGTATTTTATGTTTTTGGCAGACCAGATACAATTTTTGAATAGAATCTTTCCAATGATTGTCATCAAAGTCAGCAGCAATAAAAAAGGAGGTATTATCTTCAAGGAGAGGATAGATTCCAATAGTTTCTGTTCCCTGAAAGTGACGTTTTATTACTTCATCAGTAAGTGGTTGATACTCTTTTTTTGAGTAATCTTTAAAACTCCCTCCTCTAGATTTGTGTATATTGTAATCGCTCCAATCAACTTTGTAGGCTGGCATGTAACCAGATTTGCCATCTTTCTCCCAGCGAATGGCATAGATATCCTCTCTTCCACGAAACAAGGACTTGAATGATTCAATATGGTCAAGCAAAGTAATCATATTTGAGCGTTAGCAATGTGCTAGCAAAAACTCTATCTTATTTTTCAAAATCCAGTTCCGGTAAAATAACCTTATATTCTTTTTCTTTTTCAGGATCTTTCCAATATACGATAAAGTTAATCCTTGCATTTTTCAGAGTATATTCTTGTCCTTTTAACTGAGCAATTGTCTCGTTAAATTTCTTTGAGAATTTTAAGACTGTGACTCCATTATTATTAGCACAACCTTCGTCCTTAACAACTAAAATATTACCTGGAATTAAATTATTAATTTGGGATTGCCTGTATTCAAAAAATCCAAGATTAACATCATTAAATGATAGTTGCATTGTGATCTTTTCAGGTGGCTGGTAATTTTCATTCTCAACAATTGAAACAAGTCCTTCAGTTTGAAATCTGTCAAAGAAATTGCTATTGTGATGGATAATAAGGTTTTGTTTGGCTCTTGTCATAGCTACATACACCAGCCGCTTCTTTTCATCGCTTGAATAATCATAATTTTCAAGAATGATAAAAACATTTTCAAATTCTTTGCCCTTGGCTTTGTGTATTGTTGATACAAAGATTGTTTCTCCGTCTTCCCCTATGAAATCTTCCAATTTTGATTCATGTATAAACATTTCTAAATCAGAATAATATTTAACTCTGGTATTTGTGGATTCGAAGTCTCTAATAAGGTTTCTAAAGATTTCCATTTTTGAGCTATTGGCAAATTTTCTGAAAAATTCAGTTTTACTTTTTTCCCAGATATCATAATTAATTAAAGGTGAATCAATCTTTGATTTCAGGATTCTCAGAAAGTGACGAACTTCTAAAAGGTTGTACAAATTGAAACCATCATTAGTTTGTATCAGCTTAGCCTTGAAACCATTTTTTATTAATAAACCTGTAATGTTAAGAGCTTCCTTGTTTGTCTGGGTTAAAATGCAAGTAGTTCCGGAAAGGTCAGTCGATATGATATCATTTACAGTAGGAACTATCAGATTATTGCTCTGGTACTTTACTATTTTGATAATCCCTTTTCCCTTATCATATGCCACAATTGGTAAGGTTTTTAATCTATGCTTTATAGTCCTGACAAATTGATTGGAAAAAGAGACTAAGTTGCTTTTGCTTCGGAAATTTTCTGAAAGTTCATACTTTTTTGCTTTCTTTTCAGTAATAAACTTTTCCATGTAGACAGAATCTGCCCCTCTAAATGTAAAAATGTTCTGATCATCGTCGCCGACAGCAAGCACTCTCATATCTTCATTTTCCTCAATAAGGGCATTAATCAGATTAAACTCATCCACATCCATGTCCTGAGCTTCATCAATCACAAGAACCATTATTGATATCCGACACCGCTCAACTTCATGATTTTTGATCATTTCTATTGTTGTTTTAATAATCTCAGCAGATTTATCAAGACT
>CAZQSR010000147.1:0-5261 GCA_964596145.1 uncultured Ignavibacteriaceae bacterium | reverse complement strand
TCCATGACAGGGAGAATTGTTTCCTTTCAAAGGCGAGTGCAAGTTGTATTGCTGATACCCTGCACGGCTGTCTTGAGGAAAAAGACACAAGGAAGAGTGTAATAAAAAATGGATTCAGGACAGTTGAGAAGATGGAACCATGGGAAAAAGGGATGGAAAGAGTATATGGATATATGTCAGGGGGGTGCTTTATAGAAGTATAGATTTCAGGGGATGAGAGATGATTATCAAAAATATTGGCATACTACGTGATGCCAAAAGAAAAAATTTGACTATCTGTGACTCCCATGAGGAATGAGAGAATGAATATAAAAATTACAGATTTCAAACAAAAGAAATATACAGTGAATAAATGCATCATTTGTCAATTTCTTAAAAAATTTAAACAGGCTAATGCGGACAGTTTTTTTTTTAAAGCCGCTTATTGCAATAATATATACGACCTTGTAGTGAGAGGATATGAAATCCTATATAATTACGGCATGAAATGTTTTTTCTTATCAATGATACACCATTTCACACACGATACTCCAATAGACCTCGAGTACCAAATCTGGATACTTAATAATGAACCTTCAATAGATTGTTTAGTCGAGCAAAAAAACAAATCAAAAGAATTCTCCTATTATCCTTTGATAAGTATTATAATACCAGTGTATATTGTTCCATCTCACATCCTTGAAAACACTATTAAATCTGTCCTTGAGCAAACTTATGATAATTGGGAATTATGTATAGTTAATGCAAACTCGGACAATCAAGATACTAATGACATAATCTTGAATATTTCAAAATATGATAAACGAATTAAATACAAATTTTTAGATAAAAATTATGGGATTTCACAAAATTCCAATATTGCACTTACTCTTACCAATGGGGATTTTGTTGGATTATTGGATCACGATGATCTCCTTGCACCGTTTGCTTTATACGAAGTTGTCAATATTCTTAACGAAAATCCTGACCTGGACTTCATTTATTCCGATAGAGACAGTATTTCAGAAAATGGAAAAAATAGAATTAGTCCTTTCTTTAAACCAGATTGGTCCCCAGAAATAATGTTTTCAGGAAATTATCTGACTCATTTCTGCATCATCCGTAAACATTTAATAGAAAAAACAGGAGGTTTTTCACCAGAAATGGACGGAGCTCAAGACTGGGATTTATTCTTGAAAATTACTGATATTACGGATAAAATATTTCATATCCCTAAAATTTTATATCATTGGCGGCTAATGGATTCTTCTTGTTCAAAGAAGGGATTTGATGCAAAACCCTTTGCGTGTATGGCTCAACAGAGAACATTAGAGAATCATTTAAAAAGGCGTAAATTATCCGGGAATATCGTTTCTTTTAAGTCAGGGCTCTGGCAAGTAAAATGGAGACTAAGTCCTGACCTAAAAATTTCAATAATAATTCTCTCTAAAAATATTAATTTATTGAAATCATGCATCGAGTCACTTCGAAAAAATTCTTCTCACCGCAATATTGAGATTATTGTCGTCGATGTTAGTTTCAATGTGCAAATAAAATTTGAAACCCATGAACATTCATTGACAATAAACTCGGTAACAACAGTGCCATATAATGATGCGTTTAACATTGCGAAGGCAAGAAATTTAGGTGCAAATAAGGCAAATGGTGATATATTCGTATTTTTAGATGAGACTCTCGAAATACTATCTCCAGATTGGTTAGAAGAAATGGGTGGTTGGTCAATTCAAGATGGAATTGGGATTGTAGGGGCCAAGATTCTCACTTCTGACAACAAAATATTACATGCAGGTGTAATTCTCGGTCTCGCAGGTATTGTTGGCAACCCCTTTAAAGGTGCTGAAGAATATACGTGGGGTCCTTTTGGTTCTTCAGAGTTCTACAGGAATTATCTTGCCATGAATGGATCTTGCATGATGATAACACGGAAGTTATTCGAAAAATTTGGTGGATTTGATGAAGAATTTGGAGTATTTGGAAGCGATATTGACTTCGGATTAAGATTAAGTGAATTGAATTTCCGAAATGTATTCACACCTTTTGCTAGATTTAAAAAACATGATTTGCCGCCTGAGTTACAAATAAGCACAGATTTGGATCAACAATTTTATGATTATATTAGATTTTATAAAAAATATAAGAAATACATTTTAAACACAGACCCTTATTTTAATAATAATTTATCCTTAACGAATACAATCCCAACAATAAAGAGAGTATAAAATAGTTTCGGAAACCTATTTCTTACGTAACAATGGCTCGGTTATTCTTTAAAATAATTACTTGTTGTGTGTTCCACCAATACGCTGCATGGTAGCCTTGATTATATACTTTCATTATAGAATAATTTTCAAAAAGTGATGGCATTAAAACTGATTCATTGATCTGTGAACAATCAGAAATTATCATAATATACATCGTGTTTTCATTTACACAATCATTGATTATATCTTGATATTCTAATGGACTTTGTATTACCGAGAGATTATATCTCATTTGCGATGTGGAATAATAATCTAACCATATAGGTATATGTTTACTAAAAAGATCGATTCTCTCAATGAATCTTTCTGTTGTTGGGATATAAATTAGTCTAAATCCTTGATTTGATTGCAGTGAATCTTCGATATATTCTACCCCATCTTTTAAATTACTTTGAGAATGAGTCATGCACATAGGATAAAAAACACAAAGTGCAATTATAAGTCCACTGAGTATTATGCCCACAATAATAGATTTCTGAATCATCTCGTCTTTTATCCAGAAAATACACAAACCGCACATGAGGGCAATTGCAGGATAAGCTGGTTGAAGGTACTTATACATAGTATTGGGCATGAAAATTGCTGGAATTAAAAACCAGAAAATCAAGGGGATAGCGGTTAGTTCTTTTTTCCATATGATGCAACCAATTGATATTACTGCAAGCAATGCGGGTAGTATTCCTAATGCAATTGGGAGAGATCTCAGATAAAAATAAGATTTCCACAAGTTAATTGACATTAATCCAAATATTATAAAATATAAAAGAAGTATTGCAAGAATTTTAAATGGAAAATTAGTCATCTTAAAAATAAAATTAAAAAAGTTTTTGAAAGGAAAAGCAACTAATAGTGGTAATATTATGAATATCAATGAAAATATGAGAATTCCAATGAAAATTATTGTCCAATTGAGAGGAAAAGAATAAAATTCTCGCACCATGCTTTGAACCAGCTCTGAAAAAGAGGGCGATAAATAAATAAAATAGAGGAGGGATGGGCCAATACATATTGCATTTAACATTGTCAATCGCAAACATGGTTGATTATTAGCATGTTTTACTATTGTTATTATTAAAAAGCCAAGGAGAATGCCTGCAATAAAGAAAGGAGCCAAAATTTTTGAGAAAATTGCTAAGAAGAAAATTATACCGGAAATTAGTAGAAATGAGATAGATCCTCTTTCCAGATAAATATATGAAAAAAATGCAAATAAAGTGATATAAAATGTTGAAATAATATCCATAAGAAAGAGAGGAATTTGCGTTAATAAGAAAGGGAATGATACAAATATCACTGAAGAGATTATTCCACATTTTTGTGATTTGATCTTGCTACCGAGTAGAAAAATTACATATGCAGTAATAATTACAATGATTATTGAAAATATTTGAATAGCAAACCTATTCGGTCCAAAAATAGTAAACAATATTCCAAATGGTATACTACTCGTTGGAAGATCAACATGTGAGGAAAATGCTGTTCCCCACTCGGTGAAATAATAGAGTAATCCATGCTCCTTAAAAATTTGGGCGTATATGAAATAACGTTTGAAATCTGGATTTGTTTCAGGAATATTTAAAAAGAAGATTTGAGAAATAGATATTATTGCAACGACAATTAAAAACACAAATACGCCTGGATTTTTAATATTGTCAAGTTTGAATATATCTTTTTCTGATAATATATGTAATAAGATTATACTTATCAGAAAAAGAATTATAAAAACAATGAAAGGGAATAAAAAATTGAAATCTTGATAAAAATAGAAAAAGAGCATATTTCGATGTCCAGTGAATAAATCTCCTTTTCCGATTAGAAAAAGATTAATTGCAAATAAAAATGGAATTGCGATAAACAGTAATATTGAATTATAATTTAGTTTGTATTTAGTCAATAATATTCCCAAATCCATCGGTATTATGCCTCCGGCTCTAATCATCGTCTCTCGTCGGAGATTATCCTTTCGGGCGTCATGAAATCCACATGGTTCAGGTATATACTCCTCACATAAGATGTGATGTATAGTATATACATTACCTTACCTTTTTTTAATCCCCCTCCTTTTATCGTGCAGCAGTTTTCCAATCTCCACCTTCCTGAAAAAATCCTGGTTGAGCCGGAGATCCACAATAAAATCAATACATTTTCCTGTATTCCACTGTTGGAATTCTTCTTCGCGATGAATGATAGTCATCATTCGTTCATACGAATAATTCTTGAAAAGATGCCTCATTAATATGGAACAGAATAATAATCTGTCTTTATTTTCAATATATGGCTTAATAGATTCAAATAAAAAGAATAAATTTCGAAATATTACAAAGTCAACGGGGATAGGCTTTTTTGACTTCCATTTTCTGTCTATAAATATAAGGTGGTTACCCCCCCCAACAAGGACATTCCAGAATGAAAAATCAATCGCTTCTCCTTTCACAAGCATATATCCCTCTTCGTCACACTCTCCAGTCGAGAATTGATAAAGAAGTTCGTCATGGAGGAGCATGATGACTCGTATCAGTTCTTTCTCTGGAGACTGTTTAAAGAGGGCCTTGAGAATATCAAATGTTAAGCTCCTGCCCAATATATACTCCGAACATGTTAGTTCAAATGAGAACTGTTCATTACTATGGTAAAATGATCCACCTTCTATCGGAGTTCTATTCACTACATACTGTATCCCGGTGGGTGTATGAATGCTTGACAGAGTGATATAATGATGAAATATTGGTGCTCGTATGTCATTCATGTGATATTTACGAATGAGCCAGTCAACGTTCAGATTTACAGACTCTGTTCGGCTTGCTAGTATCAGGAATGAATTTGAAAAGTGCCAGATCAAGCCGGCATCAGTGACGGTTTTTAAAAATAATGCATCAGGAAAGAGGTGGAGGCGATCACAAAAATAATCTTCAAATGGCGTGGCAATCCAGTGATATGGGTGTAAGTGTCACTGGCGGGATAATTTTCCCCAACTGTGGCGGAATAATTTTCCACACCTGA
>CAZQSR010000146.1:0-5331 GCA_964596145.1 uncultured Ignavibacteriaceae bacterium | reverse complement strand
AATTAGTGGCCTACTTTGCTCCGGAATAGTGGCCTACTTTCACCGGAATATTCATGCAATAGTGAAAGTGTAAAACAAGAGATATGGATTTACCACCAATTGAGATTCAAAAACAATTTTATAGACCGATTTGTAATGAGGAAGAAATTGAAAGAATTTTCAACCTTCAGACATCGAGTGATTTTTTATTGAAGTTGCGAGCAGATACAATTGTTGACCATATGCGATTATTTCGAGTATACAGAAATAAAGCATTGTCTAAAGGGGAAGGCTGGTCTTTAGAAAACGCATTTTGTGGTTATCATTTTATTCATTTCAAAAATAAACTTCCAAATGATTTATTAACAGAATGTAAAAAAGTTACTTATGGAAATATATTTTCAAATGAACCCAATGGACTAATTTTTAAATCAGATTATGGAATTATTTCAACTTTAAGTGACTCTTTGAATTACTTTTTTGAATTTATGAATCTTGGCTTGCTTAATTTTGGAAAGCAAGTGCCAAAACATGTTCAAATAAATGCTATTCGAATTGCATTAAGAGTAATGCTGCAAACCGAATCCTTAGATTTTCTAATGGACCCAAGAGGAATTATTCCTAATGGAATTCAAAAAAGAATTCATCAATCAGTGCCTTTTCAAATGCAATTCATTGCAGGGCATGAATATTCACATTTTTTACTTGGTCATTTATCAGACAACAATACATCAAGACAATGTGTCTTTAAGGCAATTTTTGATTCTCAATCAGATTACAAACCACTTGATGTCTATAATACTTCTCAAAAACAAGAGCTTGATGCTGATTTGGCTTCAATAAATCTTCCCCAATATACTCTTCAAGAAAAAATGTTGGTATTTGAAGCTGCATTACTTTGGTTTGCTTGCCTTGACATTTATGAAGGTGTTCATGATTCTATTTTTCCACCTATTGGTTATCAAAGTCATCCTCCTGCAAGAGACAGGTATTTTAATCTTTTGAATAATATTGAAACACATAATGATTTTGATTATCAATACTGGGAAAAGAGTTTGCCAAAAACGCTGGATTTTTTTAGAAGTTTTTTTATCGAGGATGTTTCTTTAAATATTGAGACTTATGAAATGTATGGTTCATTATATCTTGACAAACCCAATTCCAAATGGAGGGGGAAAGAACTTATTGACAGAGTTGATTATTACTAAAACAATAAAGGGCAGTTGCCAATCGAGTAGCCGCCTCCGCCAGTAGTTACCCAACAGCCTACACCTCTCACACTCCCGTAATACCAAAATACGTAAGAGTTTCGCATACAGCAGTTCATCCGGATTTGGAGGAATTTTCTCACATTCCCCTACTCTCCCCTACCAACGATACAAGTTATTATTCCGGTGAAAGCAGGCCAGTATTCCGGAGCAAACCAGGCCACCCCTGTTATTTAAAAGGCATTTAAAAACTTTTTAAATGGCATTTTAATTGTTCTCAAAGTAATGTTATATTTGTGGTGAAAATCTGAGTTGCTGATGAAGGCAGATAGCTTGTAAACAAGGCAGAGATATACGCAAGATTGCGTATATCTATTCGTTGGCAACCATATTAATAGACCTAAGTATGAAAAAATTCATAACATATTTTGATTTCCTTGGATTTAAGAATTTTATACTTAATAACAACTCTGACTATATTAGAAGAAGAATAGGTCACATTTTACGTGATATTGAACTTGCAATTGGTCAAGGAAAGACCACTCGAACAAATTATGGTGTGGTTGCGAATATTAGCAATTCAAAAATTAACTGTTTAAACATATCTGATACAGTAATTTTTTGGACAAAAGACGCTTCTTATGAAAGCTTTAATGAATTGCTGAAAATTTCCTTTGACTTCAACTGGAGTGTAACTTGCTATCATTTTCCAGTACGTGGAGCGATAGTCTTTGATGAAATTGAAATAATTTCAGGTTATCAGGAGACCGAGAACGGCGGAACATATAATGTGAATTCTGTATTCGGAAAAGGGCTTGTTAAAGCTCACTTAAAAGCAGATAACTTAAATATAGCGAGCTGTGTAATTGATTATTCGGTAATTGAAAAAATTCAAGAATTTGGAGATTTGAAAGAAATAATTGGAGATTATGGCGTTGAATATAATGTGCCTTATAAAAATGGAGAAATAATGAATCCAGAATTTGTTTTGAAATTTTTTATTAATCGCTCTATAAACGAAGAAGCCTTTTTAAATCGTTCAAAAGGAATTGCAGACGCATTTAAAGGTGATAAAAAAGGAATGAATAAGAGAGCTGAAGAAATGTTAGATAACACTATTGAGTTTTTAGGATTATTGAAAGAATAAAATACTGTTGCCAATCGAGAGCCCCCTCCGCCAGAAGTTAGCCAACAGCCTACACCTCCCACACTCCCGAATTGCCACAATACGCACGGGTTTCGCATACAGCAGTTCATTCGGATTTGGAGCAATTTTCTCCCACACCCCGCCCCCCCTACCAACGAGCCAAGTTATTATTCCGGTGAAAGTAGGCCAGTATTCCGGAGCAAATCAGGCCACCCCTGTTATTTAAAAGGCATTGAAAACCTTTTTAAATGGCATTTTAATTGTTCTCAAAGATATGTTATATTTGTGGTGAAAATCTGAGTTGCTGATGCAGGCAGATGGCTTGGAAACAAGGCAGATATAAATGCAAAGTTGCGGATATTCACTCGTCAGGTGCAAACCTGAAACAAAACAATTCAACTAACATACAATCATATGAATGAAAAATATATTGAATTACTGAAAAGACAACTACAGGAACTCGATAAGATTGGAACAAATCCGGCTACGGTTTCTGAATGGTCTTTTGGAGTTGAAGCTTGGAAAAGCTCAACAATTGCAATACTTGAAAGAATATTTGGTCAAGAAAGCAGAAAAATCAAAGAAATCGAAAGAATTGAACTTCGACGTTCTGTTTCGCTAAAAGGACCTGACAGTTACCATATTGCAACAGTAAAAGAGACAGGCCATGCAATATTAAGCGCTTGTATAGCAGAAATAGAAACATTAGGAAGTCCAAATCAAATCTATAATGGAGAAAAGCAGGGAATCAACTTGACAGTTCTTCAAAGTCAAGAAAACAAGCAAACAATAAAGTTAGACATTATTGTCAATGAGCTTAGGAAAGAACTTACTGGAAGTCAACTTGATGAAATACAGCAAATTTTAGATTCAAAGGACAAGCCCGCTGAAAAGAAAAACAAGACAGTTGAAAAACTAAAAGAATTTGGCATAAACACACTATCAAATATTATCGCAGGTATCTTGACGAACCCTTCAATATATGCATAGAAAAAAGGTTTGCACCTAATCGAGTAGTCCCCTCCGCCAGTAGTTCACTAACAGCCTGCTCCTCACACACTTCCGAATTGACACAACAGGTAAAGGTTTCGCACACAGCAGTTCATTCGGATTTGGGGCAATTTTCTCTCATTCCCCCTTCTCTCCCCTACCAACGATACAAGTTATTATTCCGGTGAAAGCAGGCCAGTATTCCGGAGCAAACCAGGCCACCCCTATTATTTTAAAGGCATTTAAAAACTTTTTAAATGGCATTTTAATTGTTCTCAGAGAAATGGTATATTTGTAGTGAAAATCTGAGTTGGTGAAGCAGGCAGATGGCTTGTAAACAAGGCGGATATATATGCAATGTTGCGTATATTCATTCGTTAACGGCAAGGTTGAAAACGACTCATTTACAATGGCTAAAAAAATATTACGCGACTATAAAAGAGACAAGAAAAAATTTCTTGCACCGATGAATCACATGCTTCAAGATAGAGGTTGGCAGGTTCATTATGTTGACGTAAATCACAGATATGAAGTAATTCCAGAAATTATTTGGCTAGCCATTCTTAATGAGAAATTTGGAATTAATGAAACATCTGAGGTCCTTTCAGAATTAATAAAAACTGCCAATGAATTACATAACGATTCAGAAACATTTATCACTGGTTTTGCAAGCAGTTGGACAAATCTAAAAATCGAAAAATCACAATTTTATTCAGCATTAGAGGATAAAGGTATTTCTTCGCTTTTATCGGAAGGACTAAGTGGGTTTCTACATCTTTTCCCTGAGTCGCCATTATCTGTGATTGTAAAAAGAAAGGAGCCATATTTAATTGGAGAACTTAATTTATTAAAGAAAATAATCGTTGACTTATCTGACTATGAATCAAGAGAAACTGTGTTTGCAATGGCGCATGTAATTTATACCGCAGTTTTAATTGGCAGGTATCAATTCTCCAGTCAAGTAGATATTTCACCCCAAAAGCTTGTTGATTATCCGAATACCTTTGACTCACTTAAAATAGCTTCTACTTTAAGAGCATCACTCCGAATGTTTTATGGAAATACAATTAAAAATTCAGAAAACGTTACCAATAAATATTTCTGGAAAAGATGTTTAGAACTCGAACCATGTAAAATTAAAACACTCGATAATGTCTGATTCAATTTCATATACGCAGTTGGAAGATGTAATTGAAAATTACGTACCTATTATAAAAAACAGCTTAATTGACAGATGGAACAATTGGAAAATTAATTTGGATGAACAGATTAAATTTGAGGTAATTGGAGGGATACTATCTCGTCAAGTAAGTTTATTAATCGAGTTTCTTGGCGTTGTGGCAATTTGGAATGGCAATGTCGGCACTATAATTCTAAGAACGATGGCAGAAAATATAATTATAACTGCATGGATTCTAAAAAAGGACACAATCAAAAGATGTGAAATGTTCGTTGAACATGGATTAGGGCAAGAACTTTTATTACTGGAAAAACAAAAAGGTGAAGCACAGAAAAGAAAATTAAAAGAGTGGGAAGAAGAATTTCTTAAACATGCCGAAGATTTTATCAGCAGAGAACGTAATCTACATGTTTTAGATGTCAATATCGGGGCTTGGGCAAATAAAAATATAAGAACCATGGCAGAGGAAACTGAATTAAAAGACTTTTATGATTTCTCATTTACTCCTTTTTCCTTTTCGGCTCATAGCACTTGGAATCACATTTTAAGATACAATCTCAAAGAGTCAGAAAATCCTCTGAATAACTATATGAAAGTCCCAGTAATAAACGAAATTCAACCAGATATACACTTTGCAGAGATTGCAATCAAATATTTGGACATGTGTTACGACATCGTTGATTTAGCTTTTAATACTAAAAATGATAATGATTCACTTGTTGAATCTTTTTTTAAGGAATTAAATAAGAAAAATGAATAAAAACCCAGCCGTTAATCGAGTAGACGGCCGGTGAGCCATAAGCCCACCGGTGCGCCTCTCACACCAC
>CAZQSR010000145.1:3713-5352 GCA_964596145.1 uncultured Ignavibacteriaceae bacterium | reverse complement strand
TTTCTTTGGATTAACGAGGTATCCGTTTACCCCCTCCTCAATAATATCAGGGATCCCTCCAACATTAGTAGAAATAATAGGCAATCCCATAGCCATTGCCTCAATATTTACGATCCCAAAACTCTCTGATAGGCTTGGCAAAACAAAAATTTCTGCCTGCTGCATAAATAAAGGTATTTTTTCCTGTGGCACCCGGCCTACAAATTGTATGCATTCCTTTAAATCCAATTTTTTAGCAAGTCCCTCTAATTTTTCTCTCTCTATTCCCTCACCCACAATGATTAGTTTAACATCCGGCATTTCTTGATGGATAATTGCCATTGCTTCAATGAGATATTGAACACCTTTTACTGGGTGCAATCTGCCGACGAATAGGATTGTTTTTCCATTTACTTGTTTCGAATTTTTAGGCATGCTGGAATACTTTTCCAGGTCAATACCGTTTGGAATTACAAAAATATCCCTGGAATAAACTGCCTGTATCTTCTGCTTCATATCGTTGGTAAGGGCAATCACAGAGTCAGCATTTTTAATAATGATTTTTGAGGTAAGTTTTATGAACCAGTCTGGAAGATACACATCAGATCCCTGACCCCATACAACAAAGGGTTTTTTGAAGAGTATCTTCGCGATTACAGCTGGAAGTGCATTGCCAAGGCTCTGAACATGAATGATGTCAGGATTGATCTTTTGCTGCGTCATCAAAACCTGTGCCCAGAATACCAGTGTACCAACAAAACGGACATTGAATCTCTGCAAACGGTGAGTGTGAAACCCTTTTTCAAAACCATATTTTGGCAAGCCTTCATCCAAAGAGGTGATTACATGCACTTCATGTCCATGTTTTGCAAGGTTCTCTGCCAGTGAATACGTGGCAATCTCTGTCCCGGCAAGCCATTTGGGGGGGAAAAGTGCGACAAGGATTGCGATTTTCATGATTTTTTTTTGCCCAATTATCACATTCGTTCTCTAATGTGCAATATAATAAAATCAACTCAATCCTCATTCTTTCACTCCTGTACATACTAAATAAAAACCAGTTCGTGTAGAAAATTTAAATTTCGTAATAATCATATCTAATATCGCTAAAGGAAGAAGAATTAAATTCCCTACAATTTGATTGCCAAAGACACCATAATATGCAAAATTAATATATCCTCTTATAGTTACCCACTTAAATCCACAATTTTCAAGTTGAAATTTTATTTCATAAGGGGTATATCGAAAATAGGATATTCCATTTTCAAAAAAACCTTGTTTTCTCAGTCCTTTATTTTCGATTTTCTTATTCCAATTATAAACCGTCACTGTGATAATTCCGCCTGGTTTTAAAGAGTTAAAGATGTTTTTTAAAGCTTTAGCTCGTTCACTTTCCTCAGGAATATGTTGAATCACCTGAACGCAGACAACTTTATTTATTTCATCGTTAATGGGAACATTTGATGTCAAATTATTGTGTATATAGACAATATTGTTGATATTTTTGCTTCTCGCTCTTTTTGCCAAAAATTCAAGACTTTTTTTTGAAAAATCGACGGCATATACTTTTTTACATTTTTTTGCGATTATACGTGTAATTCTTCCTGTTCCACTTCCCGCATCAAGGACAATATCATTTCTTTTAATATTCGCATAAAAT
>CAZQSR010000145.1:0-3703 GCA_964596145.1 uncultured Ignavibacteriaceae bacterium | reverse complement strand
ATTTTTGAAAATACCCTTTTTGTTTTTCTTGATTTTCTTCATGTTTTTCAGCAAAAAAATCACGCGCAATAATCTCCTTTTCTTGCTGACTCATTCAGACTGCTCCAGGTATCTCTTTAATTTCTTACCAAAGGAAAATAATAAAGAGTAATCTTTTTGATAATTGTAACGAATTGCAATTTCGCCTCCAAAAGATTTTTTAAAAATATTTATTCGCTCTTTTTGAGGATCTGGAATGTTACCTGTGTAATAACCCCCCATGTCATATTCTTTTACTCCAATTTTTTTAGCGTGTTTAATTGCCTCCCATATTGATAGTCTATTTGCACACCCAATTAATATTGCATCTTCTCTTGATACATCTAACCTTTTTGATGCGGATAAAACCTGACGAATACAATCCTCATCCATAAAATAAAAACGACCGTTAATAATTTCTCCGTTTAATTCACAAATCAACAATAGTCCATGCTTTTTCATTATATCTATGGGTATATTGTAGGGAGGGAGACCTTTCATCTTTCTAAACTGATTATTTAAGTTAATAAAATCATGATAATTCTGATTAATCTTAGTGCTTATCCCCATTTTTATTGCCTTATTTATTCGTCTTCTACAACTTTTATTATCCATTTTTTTACAAATAATATCGAGGTTTTGGGTTAGATCAATTATTAAAGTAGTTTGCGTTTTCTTGAGGAATCCATTAATATCAACATCAAAAGTGCAAGAATTAAACATTACTCTATCATAGCCAGAAATATCAAATGGAGCGTCACAAAACCAAAATTGCTTAATTTTATATCCAAATTTTTTATATTCAATTTCTAGCATATCATTATCCCTGCACAACTACAAACGAATATTTTCTAGAGATTTTCTATTTAATAACATTATACTAATTGAAAATAGATAGGAAATTATTGTCGCAATTACTGCTCCTTTAAGGCCAATTAGAGGTATCAATAGAAAATTAAGGAGCAAATTTACTAATGCAAGAATGATTGCTGCAAATGATGTAATCTTTATCCCCCCCTCACCTGTAGAACAAAATAATTGGCCATATAATTTATCAGCAGAAATGCAAATTCCAGCTGTTGCAAATAAAATAATCAAATATAAATCAAAGGGATAATTATCTCCATACATTTTCAATATGATACATCCCGTAATTAAAATCAACGGCCAACCAATTAGTATTAAAAGGAGAATTATTTTATTAATTCGCTCAAGAAGCAGCTTTTTATTTGTACACATCGACGCAACTGGAAAAAAAACTATAACAAATGTGGATATTAATGTCGAAATTAGAGTTGTAAATGAATAATTATATGCCCAGTATATTCCAACATTTGATACGGGCATGTAAATGTTAATTATAATTTTATCAATATTTAGATAAAATATCGCAGATAACCCCCCCATCAAGGAAAATACGCTGTATCGGTGCAATTTAAGTGCCCAATCCTTGCTGAATTCCGGTATTATATATTTTCTAAGAATTGCTAGGACTATTCCTCCTGTAATTCCATATGCCAATAGCATTGAGAATAATGGCAGTTTAAACGAGGTCTCCTTTAATAAGGTAATTAATAGTAAAAATGATGAAAACAGAATTATGGAGAAAATAGGTACCAACCGAGAATATACTGGAATCATATGAAGACTCCTTAAAGTCTCAGTTGTTAAAGTGTAAAAAACAAATAACACAGCAAATATGAGAGCAAAAAAGAATATCTCACTGGATATTGAAAATATGGTAATTATTTCCTTGTATAATACCATATAAAAAAGAATCGATACGCTTGTAAACAGAAACACAATGATATAGGTTGTTGAAATAATATTTCTCTGCCTGAAATAATCAATCTTTTCTGAATTATACTTTACAAGTGCAGTATGAAAACCAAGCAACATTGGGATATAAAGGAACATTCCAATAGATTGAACGAGGGTAAAAGCCCCATATTCAGCAGGACCTAAGACACGTCCAGCTAAAATATTGAAAGAAAACGAAAATATTGATGCAATAATAGTCCCTATGCCGACATATGAAACATTTTTAATGAATTTTTCAACTTCTGGACTGACTTCTTCATTGAAGACCTTCACGTAAATTAAATTGATGAAATTTAACATTTTTTTTGAAAATATCTTTATCATGATTTTCATCAAAATATTCGATTAATTACCGCTTTACTTCCAGACCGAATAATATTCCTGTTGATTCCTCGTAAATAAGGTATGATATTTGTTGAAGGATTAATTTGAGCATACTCATGGATCTCGGACGCAAGTCGAAAATTGATATTTTTATGTCTTGCAATGAATCTCAAGAACTTATCCATCACCTTAAGGAAAAAAGGATCTGTCATGCAGGGTGAATGAAGACAGATATGGAAGAGGGGCATCTCCTGCATGTAGTATTCGGAAAAGCAGGCTTCCAACCATGAAAGACCAACAGAGGGTATAACTTCTGGATTTACATTTCCACCAAAAAACATCTGAGAAATTGGTATAATGAGGATGGGGAGATCTCCTTTATCCTGATAATCATGCTGACTCGGATAGTATGGCATACAGATGCGAGGTAATTTCGACCAATCATAATGAGGTGCTTTTTGGTGTGCAGGAGAGGAGCAATCTCTCTCAATCTTTGTTTTTATCAGTGCTCTTATTGTATTATTATCGATAGACCATCTGCCTGCAACAAATGTCTTTGGTTTTATTCCAAAATTATCGTCAAGGAAATCAGATCCGGTTTGAATCATATTGTATTGTTCGATAAAAGGGTAATCTCTCAAAACTGTTGAAGTACATGATTGTTCACAATGTTCATGTAAGTATATATCCCCAACAAAAAAAACAGTATCACCTTTTCTGAATTTTTCCCATCCGGGGTGGATATGTAAGCCAATCTCGTGGTTAATATTGCCAGATAACTCTTGGGGTATGTGTTTGACCACTTCAGGCATTATCGCAAAAGTAATTTTTGCATGATTGATATCTGCAATTTTCATTAAATTTTTTACTCCTTTTGTGACACCCTCGAGAGCTTTCTTATCAGGTATCACTTCACTTCTTTTCACATATCCAAATTCAGTATGGGAAACAATAATTACATCCATTTTATTCAACTCTAACAAAAATAATCCAATGGAGTACTTTAAGTAATAAAAAAAATTTCCATGCTTATTAGATTTTCTTTTTCCCAATAGCTACAACGTCTTTATGCAATACATGTGGTATTGGGAACCCCTGAAAATAATAGAGTAATCCAATCATTCGGTGAATAGAATTTCTTATTAATCGACGAATCATACTCAATTCCATTGGATCTGAACCCCGAATAATTATATCCTTAAATCCGGATATTGACATTAACTCGTAAAGACTATGTTCAGTATAACCAATTTCATGCGAATAATCCATATATCGTCCTCTTAATCCAAAAGGAGTTGCCATATTATCAGTTTTGATTAACAAAACGCCACCATCTGAAAGACGGGAATAAAGTAATTTCATAAAGTCAAGTAAATTAGATTTTGGAATATGCTCAATGACATCATTCATACAAATTACATCATAATATACGTCCTTTTTCAGATATTCATACATATCAGCAACTTCTACTTGATTTGAAATATTATTTGGTGATTGCTTAATACAGGCCACAACTATATACTAACCAATGGTGGCCGGA
>CAZQSR010000144.1:0-5418 GCA_964596145.1 uncultured Ignavibacteriaceae bacterium | reverse complement strand
TGGCGCAATTTTGATTACTTCAAATGGAGGACAAAACTGGATTCGTAATGATATTTCTACATTGGAAGATATGAATACGTCTTACTTCATTGATGCAAATGTTGGATATACAGGTGGTACTAATGGTTCGTTGTACAAAACTACAAATGGAGGACAAAACTGGACTCCAATTACATTAACAGGCTATTTAGGGACTGTCTATGGAATTTATTTTTCTGACCAACAACACGGATGGGTTATGACTTCAGTAGCTGATTCTGCAAGAATATTAAGAACTACTGACGGCGGTGCAAACTGGGTTATTTCTTATACAAACTCTCCCGGCGATTTAGAAGCTATGACTTTTTATAGTCCAACAAAAGGAGTTGCGGTGGGAGGCGGTGTTGGTAAAATTGATTTAGTTTATACTACTGATGGTATAAATTGGACAAAGAGTCCGACTCCAACAAATTTTCCATCTGGAATTTATACTCGTAGTGATGTAAGAGCAGTATGTTTTCTTGATGCTTCAAATGTTGTTGCAGTTGGATGGGGAAGTCGTGCTGCTGGTTTACAACCGAGTATTTGTCTTAAATCTACTAATGCTGGTGCAACATGGACTTATATGACACAAACAGATATAAATAAAGTATATGTAAATCTTAATGGCATTAAATTTAAAGATGTTAATAACGGAATAGCTGTTGGTGGTGGTGCATATGAAGGTTCAGTCGTTTATAAAACAACTGATGGTGGTGTAACATGGTTCAGAATTCCCGCTCCTTTTGGAGTTACATTAAAAGCTGTTTCAATAATTAATAATAAAATATGGGCAATTGCAGGTGATGGCACAATAATTTATTCACCTGATTTTGGAAATTCTGGTGATTTGCAAACCAAAATCCCAAGTTCTACTTTATATGCTGCACAGTTTGTGAATGATTCAACGGGCTTCTTTGCTGGATTTAACGGATTAGTTCTAAAGACAACGGACAGAGGTAAAAATTGGAAAGCTTCTTTTTCATTTGTGAACTTTGCTTGTCCGACTATTAAAGATATGCATTTCTTAAATTCTAATGTTGGTTATCTTGCTAAATCCTATCGTTCTGTGGTTAAAACTACAAATGGTGGACTTGAGTGGTTCTCAATTCTATCTGATACTTTTGTTACTGGTGTTAATATTGAAGGAGTCCATTTTGTAAACGAAAATCTTGGTTTTGTTGTTGGCAGACTTGCGAATAATATAGATGCAGTTTATAAAACTACTAATGGAGGACAGACCTGGTCATTAAAATCAAATGCATATGCAAAAAATTTAAATGATGTTTCTTTCTTTGATGCAAACAAAGGAATCCTTGTTGGTAATTCTGGTACAATTGCTTACACGACCGATGGAGGAGAAGTATGGACTAAATCGACTAATATTACTTTTCCACCCGGAACTACAAATCCAAATTTATTAAAAGTTATTTTCTTAACTTCAACGAATGCCGTTGTTACTGGAGATAATACAATTCTTTACACAACTAATGGTGGTGTAAACTGGACTTATCCTTCGCCTTCAACTATTGTAGAAAGTTTACCAGGATTATTCTTCTTCGATGCTACAACGGGATATGCAATTGGTTCTAAAACTTCAGGTTCTCCAAAGAGCATTGCGGTATATAAAACTACTGATGGTGGATTAAACTGGACAAATATTTCTGACTTATCAGTTTTTGATACAACACGTACAATCAACACTGGTGCTGTTGAACTGAATGGAAATGTTTGGATTGGCGGAAGCTCAAGTTATATTTATACTAATTCTCCTTTAGTAGATGCATTTGAATATGGATTTGAGGCTCCCACTTCTTTTATCTTATATCAGAATTATCCAAATCCTTTTAATCCAAGTACTACTATCAAATATGAAGTAGAAAATTCGGGATTTGTCTCAATAAAAATTTATGACGTACTTGGCAATGAAGTTACAACACTAGTGAATGAAGAAAAAACTTCAGGAAAATATGAAGTTAACTTCTCAGTTGGTTCTAAAAATCTATCAAGTGGAATTTACTTCTATAAGTTGCAGTGCGGCTCAAGAATTCAAACTAAGAAAATGATGTTATTAAAATAATTTTTCAATCAACCGGGAGTGAACAGCTCCCGGAAAGTATAGGAAGTAATGAAAAAAAATATACTTGTAATTTATCTGTGTTTTTTATTTGTCTTAAATCTCTATTCTCAAATCCCAGCAGGGTATGAAAAAGGATTATTGCTAATTGATTCTGTTGATATCAAAAACAATGTCTATTTTCTTGCTTCAGATAGTCTGAAAGGAAGAGAAACAGGTAGCAAAGAAAATCTTGTTACTTCAAGATTTATTGCAAAAAAATTTAATCAATTTGGATTAAAGCCTTTTATCGAATTTAGAAATCATAAAAAAGTTCAGGAAGAGATTTCTCCTGATGATGAAAAAAATCCTGTAGTTGAGGAAAAAGTTGGTGCTTATGATAACTACTTTCAAAAATTTGTAGTTGTTTCATCAGCCATAAATCAAGATGAAACAAAATTAAGCATTAAAACATCCAATAATGGTTCGGCAGCTGAAACAGTCTTTAATTATGGGACAGATTTTTTCGTACAGGATAAATCTAACCTCAGTACTTTAATTGAAGCACCAGTTGTTTTTATAGGTTATGGAATCTCTAAAGCTCTTGATGAATACTCGGATTTGATGGATGCTAACGGAAATTCAGTTGACATTAATAATAAAATTGTATTAATGGTTGATGGATATCCGTTAGAAAAAGATACCACATCAAAATTCTTTAAGAGCAAGGATATGAGTTTCAAACAAACCTCAAAGAAAATTGAATCTTTGTTTGAAAAAGGAGCAATGGCAATCTTAGTCGTTCAATCTCCTTTAACAAGTACTCAGACCTTTGCAGTAAAATATGAAGGTATTATTAAATCATCGCTCAGAACTGAGTATCATTTGCCGGAATTAAAATCGAAAAAGACTAATCCTGTAATTTATATCAGTTATGATGTGCTAAATCTTCTTATTTCAGAAAATGATTTTAATCTGAAAAATATTCTTGTAGAAATCGATAAAAACTTGAAACCAAATTCATTTCAAATAAAAGATAGAGTCGTAAAACTAAAATCAGTTTTTGAATCGCACTTGATTCAAACTCAAAATATTGTTGGATGGATTGAAGGAAATGACCCGGAATTAAAAAAAGAATTTGTCGTTATCGGTGCCCACATGGATCACATTGGACTTGGAAGTTATGGAGTAATGAGTAAAGATAATGTTGGACAGATTCATAACGGTGCTGATGATAATGCTTCAGGTACTGCCGGCATAATTGAAGTTGCAGAAGCTTTTTCAAAAACGAAACCAGCCAGAAGTATTATTTTTATTGCCTTTAATGGTGAGGAAATGGGAATGCTCGGTTCAAAGTATTATGCTTATCAATATCCATTTAAAGAAACTTCACAAACAATTGGAATGATAAATCTTGATATGATCGGGCGCGTTCAGGACAATATACTCTGGATTGGCGGAATTTTCTATGGGGATGATTTGAAAAAAATAATTGAAGAAGCTAATAAAGAAACTAAGTTCGATTTGTTGTACAATGTTGGTTTACTTACTTTTGGAAGTGATCAAGGTCCTTTCATTCGAAAGAAAATACCATCTGCTTTTTTCTTTTCTGGTTTGCACGATGATTATCATACACCGCTAGATGATGCTGATAAATTGAATTACAGTATGGAAGAAAAAGTTGTTAAACTGGCTTTTTTATCAGCCTGGAAAATTGCTAATGAAAAAGAAAGACCAACGTACCGTGAACTTGATATGAAAGAAAAAATTCAACTTGTTCAGGAGAGTCTTGAAAAACAGAAAAAAATTAAAAAAGAAAACACTAAATAATTCAACGGAGAATATGAAATGAAATTCACAAATAATCTGAGTAAAATATTTCTTGCTTTGTTCATAGTTATAAACATTTCAATCTATGCAAACAGTGATAAATATGAAGAAGGTAAAGTTTACAGACATCAATTAAAAAACGGCTTAACTGTTTTAACTATGGAACGACATATTGCTCCGTTAATCTATCATCAATTAACATATAAAGTTGGTTCAAGAAATGAACGTTTAGGAATTACTGGTATTTCACATGTCGTTGAACATATGATGTTTAAAGGAACTTCAAAATATGGAAAAGGCGAAGCATCAAAAACAATCTCGGTAAATTCAGGAATATTTAATGCATTCACTATGAATGATATGACAAGCTATTTCGAATATCTGCCTGCAAATAAAATTGAAATTGCTATGGATATTGAATCTGATAGAATGCAAAATTGTAATTTCAATCCTGATGAATTTAAATCTGAAATACAGGTAATTATCCAGGAAAGAAGAATGAGAACTGAAAGTCAGGCAAATGGAATATTCAGGGAAGAACTAAATAGTGTTGCGTTTACTTCAAGTCCTAATAGAGATCCTGTAATTGGCTGGCCTAGCGACTTAAATCATATGACTCGTGATGATGCTTATAAGTATTATAAGACTTATTATACACCTAACAACGCTTTCCTTGTTTTAGTTGGAGATTTTGAGACGGAGAAAATTTTACAACTCGTTGAAAAATATTATGGTAATATTCCTAAAGGACCAGAAGTCGATGATTATGTTACAACTGAAGAGATTCAAAAAACCAGGAGAACTGTTACTCTTTATCATAACGATATTACTACACCTTCTTTAAGATTATCTTTCCACGTTCCTACGTTTCAAGATATTGACCTTCCTGCTTTAAGAATGGCGGGTATGATTCTCTGTGAAAAAAGCAGAGACTCAAGACTTTATAAGAGACTTGTAGAGCAGGATAAAATTTGCCAGATGGTTGCTGGTGGTGTAGGTATTTCAAAAGATCCGAATTTATTTTCTATCAGTTGTTCTTTAAAACCAGATAGTTCAACTGATAAAGTTGAAAAAATTGTCTGGGAAGAAATTAAAAAAATGCAGGAAGAATTGGTTACAGATAACGAACTTCAAAAGGTTAAGAATCGCTATAAGTTTAACCAGGTTACAAGCTACACAAAAAATGCAGACATTGGTGGAAGAATTAGTACTTATGAAGCTTATTTCGGATATGATTTTCTAAAAGAATTTGACTCAAGAATGTTAAAAGTTTCAAAGGAAGATATTCAGAATGTAATGAAAAAATATTTTCTTCCAGAACAAGTCACAATAGGTTATATGTATCCAAAAGAAGGAAGCAAAGAGAAGAAAAATTCAGAAGTAGATGAATTGGAAGAAGATGAAAAAACTAACATAAGCGATGATAAGTTTTATTTTCAAATCCCATTAGATGCCATGGAAATGATTAATTCATTTTTACTTGACGATGAAGTATTGAGACCAAAACCAATTGC
>CAZQSR010000143.1:3533-5423 GCA_964596145.1 uncultured Ignavibacteriaceae bacterium | reverse complement strand
AAACGATACATTAATTGTTGTCACTACAACTTCTGGTAATACACGTCGTTCTACTGATGGTGGGGCTACCTGGACTGCTATAAACGTTGGAAACTCTGCTGCATTATATAGGCTTGAGTTCTTCAACAATACAACTGGTTTTGCAGCTGGCTCAACTGGTAAATGCGTTTATACTACAGACGCTGGTTTAACCTGGAGTGATAAAAGCACAGGTTTAAATACAAGTGCATCATTTTATGATATTGATTTTCGTTCTGGATTAAGTCCAATGAAACTTGACGAAGGATTTGAAAATACAACATTCCCACCAACTGGCTGGCAAGCAATCAATGTGCTTGGTGCAAATGTGTGGGGCAGATCTACAACCAATTATAATACTGGAGTTGCAAGTGCTTTTATTAATTATGAAACATCAGGCGGTAACGACTGGTTAATTACACCTAAAGTAAGCATAACAACTGGAGACTCACTTGTATTCTGGTTAAGAAAACAATACACTTCAGCTTATCCTCCGGATTCTATGTTAATTAGAGTTTCCACTACAGATTCAAACACTGCAAGCTTTACAAATGTATTAAGCAGAATTGATGTATCAAACTTAGCTAATTCAATATTTGTAAGATTTGCGGTTAGTTTAAATGCCTTTGCTGGGCAAAATATTTTTGTTGCTTTCCACCATTTTGATACAGATGGAAATGGCTGCTGGCTGGATGATGTTCAAATTGGCAGCTTTGCAATGCTTAACGAAGCTTACTTAACCGGCTACTCTATGAATATGTACAAGAGTACTGATTGGGGAACTACCTGGACTGTCTTAACTCACTTAGCTCCTGTTGCCCAGCAACCATGGACTAGTACATATTATGCAACAGACTTACTACCTGATGGTACGATACTAACTGGTGGTGCTTTTGGTTTGTTGAACAAAAAAGTTGGCACAGCTGATGCAACTGTATATACAGTTTTCAAGAAAGCTGGTGCTATATACGATGTTTGGGCTCAATCAAGAACTGGTAAAGTTATTACCGTTGGCGCCCCTTCATCTGCAGGTTCTGCTTATGATCAATTTTTCTATTCAACTAATGGCGGCGGAACATGGAATATTTCCACAACTACAATGAATAAAGGTATTACGTCTCCTTCGCAAGTTATGGAAATTCAAGAACCAACTGAAGCTGAACAACTTAAAGGCGATGAAATGTTAACACCAACTTCTTTAGCAACTTTCAGAAGCATTTCTATGATTGATGCTAACAATGGTTGGGCAGTTGGAACTCTCAGCGCTGTTTACAAAACCACAAACGGTGGGGTAACCTGGGATTCTGTTGCAACAACATTACCTGCCGGTTTAAGTTTATACAGAGTCCAATTTATAAATGCTTCAACTGGCTGGATATTCAGCTATACAACAAGTGCTACTGGTACCGTATATAAAACAACCGATGGCGGAGCAACCTGGACACCGACTATTCTTCCCGGAACTGGTTTAGCAACACAGGTTTACAACGCTCACATGCTTAATGAAAATGTTGGTTACCTTGTAAACTATACTCCTCGTCCAATGAAGACTACTGATGGTGGAGCCACATGGACAGAACAAACAATTAGTGATGGTTATTCTGGAGTAATGTATGACATCCATATGCTGAATGAAAATGTAGGTTTCATTGCCGCTGGTGGTGGAAGAATATATATGACCACTAATGGCGGAACATTGTGGGATACTATTCCAAATCTTCCTTATAAAACAGGAACACGTTATGGCGTTCACTTCATTAATAATAGTATCGGATATGTTTCTGGAAGTGCCGGAACTGTTCTTAAAACTACGGATGGCGGTGCAACTTGGACACTTATGAATACAAATGGCGGCGGAACTAATTATGCTGT
>CAZQSR010000143.1:0-3523 GCA_964596145.1 uncultured Ignavibacteriaceae bacterium | reverse complement strand
CCTTCTGCAATTGGTGATACTTCTGCAGCATTTGTTGTCGCTTCAAGCGGACAAATATTTAAGTCAACTTTCTATGTAATTCCTGTTGAACTTTCAAGTATGACTTCTAGTGTTAGTGGTAATAATGTAACACTAAACTGGATTACTGCAACTGAAAAGAACAACTACGGTTTTGACATTGAAAGAAGTGCTGACGAACAAAACTGGAGTGTTGTTGGTTTCGTTTCAGGTAAAGGAACTACAGCAATGAATACCGAGTATTCTTTTGTTGATAGCAAACTTGCACCCGGAACTTATAATTACAGGTTAAAACAAATTGATTTTGATGGAACATTTAAGTATTACAGCTTCAGTGAGTCCATTCAAATCGGTTTACCTGAGACTTTTGAACTTTCTCAGAATTATCCTAATCCTTTTAACCCGAGTACAATAATTAATTACAATATTCCTCAGGCAGGATTGGTTACACTTAAAGTTTACAACGTTCTCGGAAAAGAAGTTGCAACTTTAGTTAATGAGAAAAAAGATGCCGGAAGATATAATGTAGAATTAAATGCTACAAAGCTTGGAATGGGCAGTGGTGTTTATTTCTATACACTTGAATCAGGCAGTTTCAAGTCGACTAAGAAGATGATAATGATCAAGTAATTTTGTTTTTATCTTTTAGCTTTAAACCCCGTCAATCTGGCGGGGTTTTTTTATTTTAAACTTTAATTGCAAATCAATTATCAGTTCTTCTATAGGACTAATTAATATTAAAAAAAATGCTTGGAAATGATAAAATATTTTTTAAAATTAAGCCACTTATTAATCAAGTATTTAATAATTAATTCATCGACTAAACAAAAATAATTTCATGAGGAAAAAATGAAAAAAAAATCTAAACTTTCTATTCTCTCCTCTCCGCTTTTTGTTTTACTTTTCATTGCTATAGCCTTTACAACAACTAATGCACAATTAACCGGTATTAAAACAATTCCGGGTAGTTATGCAACATTAGCTGCTGCTATAACTGATTTAAACACAAACGGAGTTGGATCCGGCGGTGTTACTTTTAACATTGCCGCAGGATATACAGAAACATTCGCTTTGCCAACAGATGGTTTAATTACCGCTACTGGTACATCTGCTAATCAAATAATTTTCCAAAAGTTTGGTTCAGGAAACAATCCGGTAATTACTGCTGGAGTTGGTGCCGGCACCACGGATGGTATAATAATAATTGCTGGTGGTGATTACATAACCTTTGATGGCATTAATGTTTCTGAAAATTCAGCTAATACTACCACTACTACACAGATGGAGTGGGGTTATGCTTTAGTTAAAAAGAATGCTGCTGCTCCTTTTGATGGATGTCAGTATGTTACAATTAAAAATTGTAATGTTACACTTAACAACACCAATACTGCTTCAGAAGGTATTCATGTCAGCAATCACATTGCAACTTCAACAACTTCTTTAACAATTACTGCAACAACTGATGCACATAATAATATTTTAATTTCGAATTGTGGAATTGCAAATACATTTGTAGGTGTTTTGTTTAATGGTTATGCCGCTTCTTCTCCGTACGATTTGTATGACCAAAATAATTCCGTAATAAATTGTACAATTAGTAATTTTGGCTTATCCTCAAGCACAACAGCTACTTATGGAATAAGAGGCGTTGCTCAAAACAATTTTGTAACAAATGGTAACAATATTAACAATACTGCAAATGGCGGTTCTGCTCATGGAGGCGCTATCTACGGTATTAGTGTTGCAACAGGAACCACATCTAATTTTACTGCAAGATTAAATACTATTAATCTTAGTAAAGGCACCACTTCTTCAGCCACATACGGCATTTCAAATGCGTTTACCGGTAATATTATTATAAGTAATAACATTTTACAAAATTTTGTTTCCGGTGGAAGCAGTGGAGTGGTTTACTTCATTTATAATTCTTCATCCACAAACTCTATTGCAATTGATTCAAACACAATTGGAAATAGCACCTCATTAAATACCACTGGTTCAATTTATGGTATCTATAATAGTTCCAGCTCTACTATTGTAAATGTTAGAAACAATAGTGTTAAAAACTTAACCCGCATTACCGGAACGACCGGTGCATTTTACGGTTATTATAACCTTGGCAGCCCTGCTGGTGGAACTGAAACAATTGCAAATAACGTAGTTGCAAACATTAATAATACAATTAGCTCTGGAGTAATTTATGGAATGTACTCCGGAACTGCAACTGCACAGGCTAAAGATGTCAATAACAATACTGTAGATTCATTGTTCAGTGGTACAGGTGCTATTTATGGTATATATATGACTTATTCCAATCCTGACAATGTTTACCAAAATACTGTATTTGCTTTGGCTGGTGGAGGAACTGTATATGGAATTAATTTTGCAAATTCATCAACCACGGTTGGCAATTGTTATCAAAATCTGATATATAACTTATCTTCTACTGGTGCTTCCTCTGCTATATATGGATTATACGTTGGTGGTGGCACAACAATAGCAGTATATAGAAACCGTATCTATGATGTTAGTGAAAGTGCTGCAGGTGGTTTAGTTTATGGTCTTTATGTCTCCAGCGGAACCACTGTAAATCTTCACAATAATTTTGTATCTGACTTGAAAGCTCCTTCTGCTACTGGTTTAGTAGCTGTTAACGGAATATATATTGCTGGTGGAACTACGGTTGGTGTTTATTATAATACCGTTTATCTTAATGCAACAAGTTCTTCAACGACAACTTTCGGAACATCAGGTATTTACAAATCTTCAACAACAACCGGAGATTACAGAAATAACGTTGTTGTAAACACTTCCACTCCAGGTACAACTGGAGGTTTGACAGTTGCAAACAGATGGTCAGGAACATATAACGCTACTTATTATGCTTCAACATCAGACAGAAATTGCTTCTTTGCAGGAACTCCCGGTACAAGCAATTTAATTTTCTATGATGGAACAAATTCATTACAGACAATTGCCGAATATAAGACGCTGGTTTCAGGTAGAGATGCAGGTTCTTTCAGAGAGAATCCACCTTTTGTTAATGTTGCTACAACTCCATATGATTTACATATGAAAACAAACGTTGCAACACAATGCGAAAGCGGCGGAACACCTGTAACAACTCCTATTGCAATTTCAGTTGATTATGATGGTGAAGCAAGAAATACAGTTAACCCCGATGTTGGTGCAGATGAATTTTTTGGTCAGGGTATAGATTTAACTCCTCCATCTATTGTTTATACTCCTTTAGGAAATACGAGCAGCACCACTACAAGAACTTTATATGCAACAATAACAGATTTTAGCGGTGTTCCTGTAACAAGTCCAGGCTGGCCAAATCTATACTGGAGAAAAACAGGACAAGCTACTTATACACCTGTCACTCCAACAGCATTTGGAGGAAATACATTTACATTTATATTTGGTGCAGGTGTTGCAACCGGAGATACAGTTTATTATTACATAGTTGCACAGGATAGTGTAGCACCCGTTCCTAACGTTG
>CAZQSR010000142.1:0-5485 GCA_964596145.1 uncultured Ignavibacteriaceae bacterium | reverse complement strand
TTGAAATTATTGCATCATTAATAATTTGTCTGATAGCTGTTTCAATTTCTTCGTTACTTTTCTTTTTTGTGCTTTCATCGAATTTTGAAAACCTCGCTTTGATTGCTTGAAAGAAAGCCAAATCATCTCTGACCTCTTTTGCTTCTTGTGTTGTACCAACTAAACCAAATGCCTGACTTAAACGGGTAACATTAAAAGTAAAGCGTTTTTTTCCGTTTACACCATCTTCGTCTTTTAACCCTAGAATGAAGTTTGAAGCATCTAAAATAAAATTCAGTTTATCTCTTGGGTCAAGTTGGAAATATTTTTTGTAATCGAAAGTGCCAAACATATCAACTACAATTTCATAGAAATCAAGCATTTTGGCAATCGCTTCCGATTGGTCAAAGGTCAATTGCCCTTTTCCTTTAGATTCGGTATAAATTGCCAATGCTTTTTTCAAGTCTTGAGCAATACCAATATAATCAACAACCAAACCGCCTTGTTTATCACCAAAAACACGATTAACCCTTGCAATTGCTTGCATTAGGTTGTGTCCGTTCATTGGTTTGTCAATATAAAGCGTATGTAAACACGGAGCGTCAAAACCAGTTAGCCACATATCACGAACAATAACCATTTTTAATGGGTCTTTCGGGTCTTTAAGTCTGTCGCCAATTGCTTTTCTTCTTGGTTTATTTCTGATATGTTCCTGCCAATCTAATGGGTCACTGGCTGAACCTGTCATAATCACTTTAATATTTCCTTTGTCATCGGAATTGTCGTGCCAATGTGGACGAATTTTAGCGATTTCATTATGCAGAGCAACACAAATTCTACGGCTCATACAAACTATCATTGCTTTACCTTCGGCTGCTGATGTTCTGTTTTCAAAATGGGTTACTAAATCTAGTGCTACTTGTTTTAAACGTTGTTCACTTCCAACAACGGCTTCTTTGCTTGCCCATTTTGCAAATCGTTTTTGTTTTTCTGTTAGCTCATCATCTTCGGTAACTTCTTCAACTCTTTGGTCTAGAAGTTTTTGGTCAGCTTCGCTAAGTTCAATTTTTGCCAAACGGCTTTCATAGTAAATCTTAACTGTTGCACCATCTTCAACGGCTTGCTGTATGTCGTAAATGTGAATATAATCACCAAAAACGGCTGTTGTGTTTTTATCTTCTTTCTCTATTGGAGTACCTGTAAAACCAATAAATGAAGCATTTGGCAAAGCATCACGCATATGTTTTGCATAGCCATCAATAAAATCGTATTGACTTCTGTGTGCTTCATCTGCAATTACAACAATGTTTCTTCTGTCAGATAATTGCGGATAAGTTATTCCTGGGTTTTCAGGTAGAAATTTTTGAATTGTCGTAAAAACCACGCCTCCCGATGCAACGGAAAGTTTGTCTTTTAAATCGTCTCTATTTTCGGCTTGTTTTGGTTTTTGTCTAATTAGCTGTTCGCAATTTCCAAAAGTTTCAAAAAGTTGTTGGTCTAAGTCATTTCGGTCAGTCAAAACAACAATTGTTGGATTGTTTAAATGCTCTGTTAATACCAATTTTCCTGTATAGAAAACCATACTCAAACTTTTCCCACTTCCTTGTGTATGCCAAACTACACCAGCTCGTCCTTTTGAATCTTCTTGCGTTGTGGTTGTTGCGTAAACTGTTGTTTCAATTGCTTTATTTACTGCGTAATATTGATGGTATGCTGCAATTTTCTTGATGGTTTTTTCTTTGGTCTTTTCGTAAACTATGAAATGTCGAATCACATCTAACAAGGTTTGTTTATTCAACAAGCCTTTTATCATGGGTTCCATTTCGGGTTCGGTTTGTGTGTTTACAATTTTTTCACCGTCCGCAGTTTTCCATTCCATAAAACGGCTATAATCACTACTCAAAGTTCCACCCTTAGCAAACCAGCCATCCGAAACAATTAGAAAGGCATTGTAAGTAAACAAGGAAGGGATAAGTTGTTTGTAAGTCTGTAATTGATTGAAAGCTGCTTTGGTGTCTGCATTTTCATCTATTGCATTTTTTAGTTCGATAACAACTAAAGGCAAACCGTTTACAAATAAAATTATGTCTGGTCTTTTGTTATTATGGTTTTCAATTACAGTAAACTGATTGATTGCTAAAAACTCATTATTTGCAGGGTTTGAAAAATCTACCAACCAAACTTTGTCTGTTTTTGCCTTTCCGTCACCAATGCCAAATTTTACGTCAATTCCTTCGGTAAGCATTCTGTGAAATGCTTGATTGTTTTCAAATAAACTAATGGTTGTTGTGCGAAGTGCTTTTTTAAATGCTTCTTCTCTAGCATCCGCAGGAATTTCAGGATTTAGTTTGTCAATTGCATTTTTCAAACGCTGTTGCATTACAACTTCTGTATATTCTCTTTCCTTGCTCTCGCCTTCAGCTAAATCAGGTCCATAAAGCACTGTATACCCCAAATCTTCATTTAGAATATCTAAAGCAATTTGTTCTATTTCGTTTTCCGTTATATATCTACTCATGGGACGATTAAATTAAGTAAGGCATCTTTTTCAGATTCAAAAACACTTGTCAAGTGGTCAAATGACTTTTCAGTTCTTATTTTAATTGGCTCAAACCAATATTTACCTTCTTTTTTACCTTTAAAAAATGCCAAATAGGATTCATGACCAGTATTGTCTTTATCGAAATGTAAAAATGGGGTTAAACTAAAAACTGTGTTATTCCAATCAACAAAAAGCTTTTCATTACCAAAGCCAATTATTTTTGATTGATTAGAAGCAAAGTCGAACTCCTCAAATTCCTTATTTAAAGAATGCCCATTAAAAACTTCACATTTGCATTTGCTTCCATAAGATTCAAAGCGTAAAATTCTAACATCCTCTAAAAAGCGACTTTCTTCTAGCATCTCTTGAAATAATGGTATTACAACCTTCAACTCTTCAATAGCTTGTTCTTTAGTGGGTGCTGCATGATGTGAAATGTCATTTCTAATATCTTGAAGTTCTAAAAGTTTGTCAAGTAACTCTATTGAAATCATTTCAGAAACCAAGGAAAGATTATTGTCTTTAGAAAAAGTTACAATTGCTTTTATGTTTTGAATTTTAATTTTTATTGCATCGGACAGTAAGCGTTTGGAATTAAATGATTCAAAAATAGGATTGTTGAGGGTATCAAATTGTTTGAAAGCCTGACAGCTTTTTAAATCAATTGATTTGGAGCGGATTTCACCCCAAACAAGCGAATACAAAACAAATACAATGCTTTCCCAAGTATCTTTAAGATGAAGCAATTTTCTTACTGGGTCACTTGCACCTTCGCCCTTTTCAGAGAGCCGAAAATTATATGCAATACATGAAGGAAATGAATTATAAATCACATTTTTTAGCTCTTCAAACTCTTGCTCTCTAAAGTCAATTAATTCTTGCCTATAAGCTTCATAATCCATTTCAAATAATATACGGCTTGGCATTGCAGAAAATCCTGCAATGGTAACTTGCCCTTCTTCATCTAATGAGTTATTAAATCTTTGGCAAATTTTATCTTCGTAATTAATTGAGTCCATTATTTTTTTTATTCTCCGTCAAGAATGTTATTTGGCACTATTTCATTCAACCCTTCCAATAAATTTTGATATTGCTTTTTGTGTAAATAATGTTTTTGAAGTAATAATTGGTAAATATCCGAAAACTCGTTTTCCAATTTTTTAGGGATGCGTAATAATGGATAATCGAGCAAATAGTTTATTTTCATATTAGGTCTTGTAGAAGTCTCGTTCGTTATTCTGTTAATGTAGTCCCTGAATCTAGTATCTTGAAAAGAAGCATATACATATTCGGGTCTGAAATCATTTTTAATTGATATTTTAATCAGTCCATTATTGTATACCGCATTTAAATCTTCCATTATTATCTTGTTTAGACCTAATATGCTTGTTCTTGTAACTAGAATATCATATTGCTTTAGTTGATATTGTTTGAATATTTTATCTTCAACCTTAGAATATCCCCATTCTAAATACTCTCTATCATTTGATAAATCACCGATTCTAGCACATTTAATTCCGGTATTCTCTGAAACAATAGGAGCTTTTGTTATTGCATCTGCACCTGTATTCGATTTGGAAACGAAATCTTCTAGTCGAAGCTCTTCCCATTCTTCAGGAATTATTCCTAAATCAGAATCCTTGAATTTGCCTCCGTTTGATTTATAGGTTTTATTGTTATCAACAGGAAACTCAAACTCAACAAACCATTGCTTGAATATGGTTGCTGCTAAAGTTTTTAAAATATCAATTGATGAAAAGTTAACACTTTCCCAATCTAATTCAGGATAGTAAAATGCAAGTTTGTTTTTTAATTGCTTGTCAATTATTTCGTCTTGTTTAGTTTCTTGGATTAAGGTTTGATTTATAATTTTTACTTTTTCTGAAAAGCTTATTTCAGCTTCATTTTTCTTAATCGTTCCAACATACCTGCCTGGTGTAAGAATATAGTTGTTTTTGATTACTTCAGATATCTCGGCACTTTTGCAAAATCCTAGGACGTCTTCATAGTTTTCTCCTTTGCACCAATTTTTATATGTTTTCGTTATTGATTCTATTTCCAAGTCTGATAGTTCACGATTTCTTCGTGTTACTAAACTTCCAAGATTTGAAGCATCAATAAATAAAATATTTCCAGTTTTCTTATTTTTTCTAAGAAACCACAAGCAAGCTGAAATAGATGTATTATAAAACAACTGACTAGGCAACATTACAATGCAGTCAACCAAATTCGCTTCTACTATTCTTTTTCTAATTTCATCTTCACCACCTGTATCAGATGAAAGTGCACCATTTGCCAAAACAATTCCAGCTTTACCGTTATTTGAAAGATGATGTAAAAAATGTTGAATCCATGCAAAATTCGCATTGTTAGTTGGAGGAACACCATACTTCCATCTAATATCATCCCTTAATTGGTCACCACTCCAATCGCTTATGTTAAATGGAGGATTTGCAATAACATAGTCTGCTTTTAAATCTTTATGTCTGTCATTTAAAAAACTATCGCCTAATTCTATTTTGGCATCAATACCTCTAATTGCAAGATTCATTTTTGCTAACCGCAATGTGGTTGGGTTGCTTTCTTGCCCGTAAATCGAAAGGTTTTTAATATTTCCCTGATGTTCTTTTACAAACTTTTCACTTTGAACAAACATTCCTCCGCTACCACAAGCACCGTCATAAACTCTGCCCTCATAAGGTTCAAGCATTTCAACTAAAAGCTTTACAATGCTTGCAGGTGTATAGAATTGTCCGCCTTTTTTACCTTCTGCATCTGCAAATTGTCCTAAGAAATATTCATAAACTTGTCCAAGTAAATCTTTTGCTGCATGTCCTTCTTGATTAAAACCAATAGTTCCAATTAAATCAATAAGTTCACCAAGTCTTGTTTTATTCAGTTCGGGGTCTGCATAAATCTTTGGTAAAACGCCTTTCAGATTACTATTGATTTTTTCAATTTCAT